>JAPLJV010000014.1 GCA_026388415.1 Deltaproteobacteria bacterium
ACTTGAAATGTCGAAAGTGCGGAGAAGAGCCTAGCTGCAATTACGTAGCCAAACACCAGCAGATAATCGAGGAGTATTTGAAGAATAGATGATGCATAACAAGGCGCTACAATGGATCGCGGCTCAACGCCGCTCCCAGTGAGCTTTTGCGTTACCCAAAAATAGATGGAATAGACTCTTGACGAAGTTATCCGTTGGTAGTACTGTTAGTATCATTATAGGAGGTACAACCAATGCTAACCGTTCCCAAAATTATACCAATTTCCGATCTTAGACAAAACGCCAGCGATGTGGTCAAGAGTGTGTCATCTTCGAGAGAACCTGTTTTCATTACCCAACGAGGAAGGGCAGCAGCAGTCATGGTCAGCATGGAAGCCTATCAGAACTCACGGTACGAAATGGATGTTTTGCACTTGTTGGCCAGAGGGGAGAAAGAAATAGCGGCAGGTATAGGTCATGAGATTGACGACGTGCTTAAAGAGGCTGACCGTTTTCTCGAGGCGGCAAAACCTTGAAAATCCTATTTACCCCTACAGGTCGTCGCCAGTTTCTTGAAGCGATTGCCTATATTCATAAAGACAATCCCTCGGCGGCGGTAAGCTTTCGCCAAAAGGCAGAGAAAACGCTTTCCCGTCTTAGGGGGTTTCCCGAGTCCGGAAGGCTGCTACCGGAGTTCCTGGACTTACCTTTTCGCGAGGTAATTGTAAGGCCGTATCGTTTTTTCTATAGAACTAAGGATAGGACCGTATGGATCGTTGCTGTATGGCATGGTGCCCAGTTACCTGATGAACCTGAAAGGGACAGCGGCGGGACAAAGAATTAGGGACAGAGCCCCATTATTTTTTTGTTGGGCATCAAGATCAGTTAGGAGATAGAGACAACAAGGGGAGGTAGCGTGGACAATCAGGCAAATAGTTGGCAACACTGGATTCCGGCGCTTGAGAAAGAACTCGCCATCGAGATGCAGAAAGCACCCTCACCATCTGAAGTCCACGCTAAGGATCACGTCCTTCGTGTGCTGAGGCGCTGCATCCGCCTCGGGGAAAAGCTGGGTGCAGACCTCGAGGTGCTGGTTGCGGCAGTCTATCTGCACGATCTCGGGCGCCATTATATTGATGACAAGGTTCACGGTGCTCTCAGCGCCCAGAAGGCAGAGCCGGTGCTCGAACGGATAAACTTCCCGAAGGAAAGGCGAGACCCGGTCTTGCATGCAATACGTGTGCACGACGTAGGCGCTACCCCGGAGGAGAGAACGACCCTTGAGTCCAAGATTCTGTACGATGCGGATAAGATTGATACCCTGGGGGTTGTGGGGGTTCTGAGGTATATCCGGCACTTTTACGGAAAGAAACCCATAGACTACATGCTCGATGATATCGAAGCCCGTTGGGAGGGACTTGCGCTTCCAGAGACTAGAAACCTGGCCCTACAGGACTACAGATACATCAAGGACTATTTTGCCCGACTCAAAGAAGAACTGGGTGAAGAGGGGGGGTGAGACTGATATAATGGTTATTTCAGAAGATAATACAAAAGACAACCGGCTTCAAAGCCCACCGAGACCTGCTGCCACAATAGTGCTAATACAGGATAATCATAAGGGTCTTCAGGCTTATCTGCTCAAAAGAAACAGTAAAAGCAGTTTTTTCCCCGGCAGTTATGTATTTCCCGGAGGGGTTCTTGAAGAGGATGACAGGGATCTACGCTTCTGGAGAGATCATATTGAAATGGATATGGAAGAGGTTTCACGGCGTTTCGGAGGAAGTAATATTGCCGGCGAGGATGCCTTGGGTTATTGCGTGGCAGGCATACGTGAGACCTTTGAAGAGGCCGGGGTTCTTATCGCGCGCAATGGATCGTTACCTTTACTGGAACAGGCAAATAATATCCGTATCAGTGACGGACTTCAAGACCTGTGGTTTCGGCATTTGATATCTTCCTCAGGATGGATATTAAACCTTGCCTCCCTGTCACGCTGGTCCCATTGGATCACGCCAAAACTCATGAAATATCATTTCGACACCCTGTTCTTTGTCGCGATAATGCCTCCGGGACAATCATGCCTGCCCGACAGGCGGGAGACAGAGAAGGGAATATGGATAAGTCCCGCGGATGCCCTTGAGGCCAACCTGAAAGGCACAATCCCGTTATCGCCGCCGACCATAGTAACGATGCATGAGCTCCTCGATTATCCTGACGCCGATTCATTGAAAAGAGAGTGGGAGACACGGCCCTGGGGTGACGCAAGGTATCCCCGCATGATTCAGTCAAAAGGCGGTCCCGTTATCCTTGAACCGTGGGATCCTCAATATGATGATATTAATGAGAATATGGATTCAACAGCGTTTGGACCCCTGGTCCTTTCAAGCGATGAACCTTTTTCAAGACTCTATCTCCATAACGGGATCTGGAAACCGGTTCGAGTATAATAATGATTTAATTTGGTTCAGCCCGGCTATGTGCGGACGCGGAGGAACAGCAGACCGGCCGTCAGACCGAAGAGAATATTGGCGGACCAGGCCGCTAACAGTGGTGGCAATACCCCGGCCCGACCTAAAGAGATAGTAAAGGCGAAGACAATCCAGTAGGAAAAGCCGATGATGATGCCGGCAGCCAGTCCCTGGGCTTGGCTGCCCCTGCTTTCACCGCGCAGGGCCGAGGCCAGGCCGATTAAGGCCATGATGATATTTACGAGTGGGAAGGCCAGCTTTCCGTACAAATCCACGCGGTAATTAGTCGCATCGTAACCTTCGGACTGAATATTCCTTATATATCTTCTTAATTCCAGATAGCCCATGTTTTCGGCATCTTTTTGGATGCCCATGAAATTATCCGGATGTTCCGGCAGAGACACGACCTGGTAAGGTATGGCCTGCAATTCCGGAAATGTTCCTGGTGTGAAGGAGGTGGCGATCACGTTATAGAAAATCCATTTTCCGCTCCGCCATTCTCCTCTTTCCGCATCAATCCGCTTAACTAAATGAAGCTTGTTATCAACGTAGTAAATGGTTATCCCCTGCAGACTGCTGGTACGCCTGTCGAAGACCTTAAAGTTGTATATCCCTTCCTTCCCGCGATACCAGATTTGATTCTCTCTGAAGGCGCTCGCCATAGCGTGTTTTTGTATTTCCACCAGTTTGATATGATTGGCCTTTTGATTTGTGTAGGGGGTAACGAATTCACTGATGATAAAGGAAAGGCAGCAGACAAGAAAGGCAATAACGATTATCGGCGCCGCCGTGCGGTGAAGGCTGACACCGCAAGCCTTCATGGCGATTATTTCACTGTGACGGGAGAGAGAGCCGAAGGCGATTAAGGCGGCCATCAGGACGCTGGCGGGCAGTATCTGCCAGATGATCATGGGCATGCTGCAGAAAAAAAAGGAGACCATCTGATAAATATTAGCCTGATTACTGAGGAACATTCTGATCTTTTCGAAGAAATCAATAATCAGATACAGGGAGATAAAGGAGATAACGATGATCGCCAGAAACCGCAGAAATTCTTTCGCACAATAACGATCAAGAATGGTCATTTTGACCTCCGCAACCGTTGCCGCAGGTTTGATAAGCGCCCCTGGATGACACCAATCCAGGTTCCTTTTTCCCGGGCGGTTGTATGCAGGAGGTAGAGACCGGCGCTGGTAAAGAGAAAGTTGGGAAACCATAATCCCAGCCAGACCGATATTTTACCGGTTTCGGTTAAGGCCGTGCCGCACAATTGTGAGAGATAGTAGAGCAGCACAATAATGAGGCCCATTGTGAAGCCCCAGGCCTTGGCTGATTTCTTGGCCTTAATGCCGATCGGCAACCCCAAAAGGCCAAATATCAGGCAGGTAAGGGGCATGGTAAATTTTTTATTCAATTCCACAGCCAGCTCTCTATTGGCCGCTTCGTCTCCACCGGGCGCCTCGATTTTTGCCATCAGTTCGGCGGCGGTCATCTCCGTACTATTCTTGGCAGTCTTTTTATTTGTCTCAACCAGGGATGATTCCAGATCCAAATTTATGTCGTAGGAGCTGAAATCCATTTTGCTGTATGATTTACGTTTCATATCAATGATATGGGTACTCCCCCCTTCGAGTCTTAAGCTGACCAGCAGAGATTCTGGATCGGAGATAAGGTAAGCTTTGTCGGCAAAGATAGTGTTTGGTTTCTTGCTGATGCGGTTGTCGGAGATAATAATGCCTTCCATAAATTTGCCGTGGGCGGGAATATGGTTGGTGTAGAGTAGCAATCCCTTGAAATTGTCATTGAATATCTTTTCTTTGATGCCGACGCTGGCATTCTGTCTCACGATATTATAGATGAGATTCCTGGTGGCATAGTTACTGGCCGGGACGAAAAACAGGCTGAGCGATAGCGTGATCAGAAAGGCCAGGCTGGAAGCCAGGGCAAGGGGATATAACAGCCGGTAAAGGCTCAGACCGGCCCCTTTTAAAACAGTAATTTCATTGTCGGCGGAGAGCCTGCCCAGACCGGTCAGAATGGCCAGCAGCAGGGAAATGGGGATGGTAAAGAGCAGAAAGTAGGGCATTAAATAAAAAACGAGGCTGGCGATAGCCAGGACAGTTACCCCTTTGTTGACCATCAGATCCATTAGTTGCAGAATTTTCCCGAGCAGCAGGACAAACGTCATGATGCCGAGACTCATGAAAAAAGGGCCAGCTATTTCCCGCAGTATGTAACGATCAATTATTTTCAATTATGAGTTTTACCTCTAAATACGGAGAAACTTTTGCTGTACTGGATGTCGAAATTGAAATTTGGGAAGTAGCGGGGCAACTGGAGCAGATTATAAACCATCACCCCGGTTGACATGCGGTCGAGCCAGGAAGACATGGGCCAACCAAAGTGCACTACTACCCGGCGATCGCCCATTTCATACTCCACTACCCTCAAAACCGCCACGATGCGATGATAGAGACTGATCTTGGTCAAAGGCAAACGAAAGTGATTGGGCGCTACTTTCGGGGGCAGGCCTCCCACGCGGGGTGAATAAAACGTGATATAGACCTCATTATTTTTCAGGTGCGCCCTGTCCGTCTCCTGGGACCTCCGGAAGAACAGATGAACCTCTTCTTCCTCCGATTCTCCGAGATAGAGAACCATGCCCATTTCATTATCCCCCTGTTCAATCTGTTTTATCTCCGGGGAACGCTTCTTGGCGATGATGAACCCAATGAGGAGCATCACTCCTGTTACGGTGGCCCAAAGCGCCGTGGCATGAGGCTTGTCTATGGCCAGAAAAACAAAGCAACTGACCAGAACAATAAAAAGCAGCAAGGTGCCGAGACGGCTGGTGGAGTAAGTCATTCCCTCGGACTTGCCCTTAAAATAACGGTAGAGGATCAGGGAGCCCATATTGATGCTGAAGGAGGCGATAAGTCCGAGGGCGTACATATTGGCCAATTGCGCCTGGTTGCCCATGGTGAGAAAAATGATGATCGTAAAAAAGGTGGCGCTGCACAGATGTATGCGGTAGAGGGCTTGCTGACGGTTGGTGGCAATGAGCCAGAGAAATCCATACCGGTGTGCTACCCGTTCCATGAGTTCACTGGAAGCCACGAAAGCGGTATTTACGGCCATAGTCAGGGTGAAGCTGGCTATAGCCCCAACGGCTATGCCAAAAGGAACGCCGTTGAGCAGCGTGGCGTAGTAGGTAATCAGATCTCCTTCATGAGCCTTGAAGTCAATGCCGCTTGATAACGCCAGGGCGGCCACAAGCGGCGTTACAAACCCCACCGTCAAGAACAGGAACCAGTACGCCTTCCTGATTTCTTTCCAACTCTGCACAAAGCCTGCGGTCTGGAGAACAGACTCCACCCCGGAATAGGCCAGGATGCAAAAAGCCGTACTTCTAATGAAATTACCGTAGTTATTCAGAATCGAGCCGGTGGAGACGGTTTTTACGGTCTGGGTGACCGACAGGCTCATATTGCCGATGGAAGTGGCGTCCAGATTTAAAACACCCGAGATGATGAGGTTGAGAATCACGAAAACGGCGCCGATAAAGATCATAAAGGTAAATCTGGCATTTTCCCTGATTCCCATAATATTCAAGCCGGCCACCCCCCAGATGATGCCCAGCACCAGGAACATCGTCGTTGCCGGATCAATGGGGAAAAACGAAGTGGCGTTCGACACGGCGCTGACGGCCGACATGCAGGCGGTAAGGATATAATCAACCATAATGGAAGATACGGCGACAAAAGAAACCATCGGCCCTAAGACGAGGTAGGAAAAAGAGTAAACACCTCCGCCTATTAGCTCGTTATGCTCAAGAATTTCCGCAATTTCTGTCAGCCGGGTGCTGATAAAGCGGACCAGCAGGCTGGTGACGGCGATAAAGACGATAGCGCTTAAGCCGATAAAGCGAAAGGCTTCGGCCGGGGCATAAAAGATGGATGAAAACTGATCCATCAAGGTGATGACGCCCACGGCCAGGTAGGTGAGCCAGATCCGGCCCCCCTGCTGATAGGAAAGGAGATGAGGCTTGCGCAGCAAATAGAAAAACGCTACCAGGAGGCCTGAATTGAGCAACGCAAGAATGATAAATTTCAATTTTATCTGACCCGGTTCATAAGTTTTTTTGTTTTTATTATTCTTTTCTAATAGATGTCAATAGAAATAAGAATCAGCTCTACAGCAATTTACAGCGCGATTTTGCTTGACAGTTATGTTTGGCTCATTGTATTTAGAAAAAGTTGATCCCGAGAGATTAAAAAAGGACCACCTATGGACGGTTCTATCAAAGATAAACTTATTAATTAGCCTTCTCATTGTCGGGTGAGGAGGTTTTTTTTTACCAGGGGATAAGGAATGAAGCCAAAACGGGTGGTGATGGATGAGGAAGGCATAGACCGGGCCTTAACCAGGATTGCTTACGAGATGCTGGAGAGAAACAAGGGTGTGGAGGGAATGGTGCTGGTCGGCATCAGGACCGGCGGGGTTTTTTTGGCGCAAAGACTGCAAAAGAAGATTGCCGATATTGAAGGCATTGTTGTACCGCTGGGTATCCTTGACATAACTCTCTACCGCGATGATTTGCACTCCAGTCGTGAGAAACCGAGGCCGGGAAGGACAGACGTTCCCTTTTCTCTGGATGAAAAGAAAGTGGTGCTGGTGGACGACGTCCTCTTTACGGGCCGGACCATCAGGGCCGCCATGGATGCCCTGATTGATTTCGGCCGGCCCAGGCTCATCCAACTGGCGGTGCTGATTGACCGGGGACACAGGGAACTGCCCATTCGGGCGGACTTTGTGGGCAAGAACCTGCCTTCCTCCCTCTGGGAAGCGGTAGCGGTTAATCTGGCCGAGAAAGAGGGGATAAACGAAGTGGTAGTTGAAAACGCTACTTGAGGGCAGATAGATGAAATTACAGAAGAAAGATATTCTCGGGATGCAGGATCTTTCGGTGGAGGAGATCAATCTTATCCTCGATACGGCCGATTCCTTCTTAGAGGTTTCCACGCGGGAGATAAAGAAGGTCCCCACCTTGCGTGGCAAGACGGTCATCAATCTTTTTTACGAGGCCAGTACCAGAACGAGAACGTCCTTTGAGATTGCCGGCAAAAGATTAAGCGCCGATACCGTCAATATAGCCGCCTCGACGAGCAGCGTTGTCAAGGGGGAGACGCTCATTGACACCGCCCGGAATCTGGAGGCCATGAATCCCGATATCATCGTGATCCGCCACAGTGCCGCGGGAGCTCCCCACCTGCTGGCCCGGATGATAAAACCCTCGATAATCAATGCCGGCGATGGCGCCCATGAGCACCCGACCCAGGCCCTGCTGGATATGCTGACGATTCGCACACGGAAAGGGAAAATCGCCGGTCTGAAGGTAGCCATCGTGGGCGATATCGGCCACAGCCGCGTCGCCCGTTCCAATATCCTCGGTCTGACCAAAATGGGCGCGAAAGTGGCCGTGGCGGGTCCCGCGACCATGATCCCGCGGGGCATTGAAGAAATGGGCGTAACTGTTTCTTATGCCATAAATGATGCCATTCGGGATGCCGACATTATCATGATGCTGAGAATTCAGACGGAGAGGGAGAGTCATAATATATTCCCATCGTTACGTGAATATGCCGCCTACTTCAGTTTAAATTCCCGCAATATCGGGCTGGCTAAGAAAGATGTGTTGGTGATGCATCCGGGACCGGTTAACCGGGGGGTGGAAATTTCTCCCGATATTGCTGATGGTCCCTATTCTGTTATCCTGGATCAGGTTACCAATGGCGTGGCGGTGCGGATGGCGCTGCTTTATCTGCTTACGGAGGAAACTCATGAACTACTTGCTTAAGGGTGCGAGGGTGGTTGATCCTTCCCAAGAGCTGGACTCCGGTCCGCTGGACATCCTGGTGGAAAACGGCCGCATTGCCCGCATAGAAGAAAAGATCTTTAAAACAATTGCCGCCGCCCGCCGCAGCAAAATTGCCGATCTTACGTTGCTCGATTTAAAAGGCATGGTAATAACGCCCGGTCTCATAGATATGCACACCCACTTAAGGGAACCAGGGTTCGAATATAAGGAGACTATCGAGAGCGGGAGCCAGGCAGCCTTAGCCGGTGGATTCACCGCACTGGCCTGTATGCCGAACACAAAGCCAGTAAACGATAATCGCGCCGTGACGGAATTCATCAAGCGAAAATCTCTGGAGTGCGGTTTGGTGCACATTTACCCCATCGCCGCCATTACCAAGGGATCAGAGGGGAAGCAACTGGCCGAGTTTGGTGATCTGAAGGATGCCGGGGCGATCGCCTTATCTGATGACGGAAAGCCCGTCATGGATGCCGGGATTATGCGTCGCGCCCTGGAATACGCCGCTTCGCTCGGCATGCCTGTTATTTCCCATTGTGAGGATCTGCACCTGTCGGCGGGAGGAACGATGCACGAGGGCATTGCCGCCACCCGTCTGGGACTGGCTGGCATTCCCGGCATAGCGGAAGATGTCATGGTGTCTCGGGATATTATCCTGGCTGACTTTACCAAAACGGCGGTGCACATCGCCCATGTAAGCACTAAAGAGGCGGTCGCTCTGGTGCGGGACGCCAAAAAAAGGGGTATTAAGGTGACTGCCGAAACGGCGCCGCATTATTTTTCTCTGACCGATGAATTTCTGGCGGAGTATGACACCAACGGAAAGGTCAATCCGCCCTTGCGCACTCATGATGACGTCCGGGCCATCAAAGAAGGCCTCCGGGACGGCACCATAGATGTGATTGCCAGTGATCATGCACCCCACGGCCGCACCGATAAGGAAGTAGAATTCGATTATGCCGCTTTCGGGATCAGCGGCCTGGAGACCTCGCTGGCCCTCGGGTTAAGGCTCGTGGAGGAGGGGATTCTGACCATAGGGCAACTGATTGCCGGGATGGCCACGGAACCGGCAAGGATTCTGCAGATACCGGGCGGCACGCTGAAAGTTGGATCTGCCGCCGATCTGACCGTGATTGATCTCGGCAAGGTATGGCGGGTTGCCCCTTCGGCATTTCGTTCCCGGGGCAGAAACACGCCCTTTGCCGGTTGGGAGATGCGCGGAAAGGCTGTCTTGACAATGGTTGGCGGAGAAATAAGATACCGGGAAGGGGCAATTTAAGCGGATATTATGAACTCCCGCACCAACTACCAGACGGAAGCAATTGTTCTGCGCACCCTTGATTATGGGGAATCGGATCGGATTGTTACCTTTTACACCGCCGAATTCGGCAAAGTAAAAGGCATTGCCAAAGGCGCCCGCCGGAGCACGAAACGGTTTGCCAATACCCTGGAACCTTTTTCCTGCCTGGAGCTCCTTTTTTCTCGCCGCCGACCGGAAGGGCTGGCCTTTGTTGAGGCGGGAACGGTCAGTAAGCATTATCCCCGCATCAGATTGGATCTGAATAAAACCCTCTATGCCTCCTATATGGTTGATATTACAGATCAGTTTACGTTGGAAAACAAGGCCAATCCGGAATTGTTCCATCTGCTGGGCGATTTTCTGGAACTGCTTGACCTCGGAAACGTCTCCGAAGACATCGTCCGGTTTTTTGAACTGCGCCTCCTGCGGCTTGTGGGCTATGAGCCAGTGCTGGACCGCTGTGTGGCCTGTCAGGCGCCTGTCGAGAACGGCGCCATGTACCATTTCAGCGTCCGCGAGGGGGGGCTGAAATGCGAGACTTGTTCACCCCGGGACTATGATTTCCTCGGTGTATCAACAGGAACTGTTAAGTCAATGCTTTTGGGGAAGGATTTGGAGCGGGAGAAGCTATGTTGTCTGATGCTTTCTGAACAGGGTGCCAGAGAAAGCAGGCATTTTCTGGAGCGCTTTATCGCCCATCTGCTCGGCAAAGAGGTAAAATCACTGCATGTGCTGCGGGAAATCCGCGAGCTCGGAATATGAAGAAGAGATAATATGATTATTGACGCCCACGCCCATATCTTTACTCCGCAGGTCATTGCCAATGTTTCCGGGCGGCCGGCATTGGTTGATAAATTGCACCTTGATGTCGCCGGGGCGCAGCAGCGGATTAGTGCAACCGCTTTGCAGGAGGAAAGCCGCCCGGCAGGGGTGGATGCCTGTCTGCTCCTTCCCACGGCGGCCGTGGATAAGGTGCGGGAAATCAACATCGCTTTCCGGGAAATAGCCGCCGGAGATGATTTTTTTTTCACGGCCGGCACCCTTCATCCCCAATTCTCCGCCAATGAAGAGGAACTTTCCCGATTGTCTTTGGAGGGGGTGCGGGCGATCAAGCTCTGCTCCTTCTCGCAGGGTTTTTCCGTTCCGGCGGCGGAGACGCATGACCTCTTCCGGTTGATAGAAGATGCGAACAGGTTTCAAGATGGTCATTTTTTCGTCATCATAGACACCCTTTATCAAGCCCACAAGTTTTTCGGGACAGCTCCCGAATTTGACACTGCACCCGCCATGCTGGGGGATCTCGTCAAGGCCTATCCGGGCGTTGATTTTCTGATGGCCCATATGGGTGGGTTGGCCGCGCCGACGGAGGAAATATTCAAACATCTTACGCCCGCGGGAAATCTCTATCTGGATACATCCGGCGCCGCCTATACCCTCTCGGCAGAGGATTTCGTCGGCCTCCTGAAAATACACGGACCGGATCATATCATCTTTGGAACCGACTGGCCCTGGTTTGGACATCGCCGGGAGCTGGAAATTCTCAATGTGCTCCTTGATCGCGCCGGGTTTGGACCGGAAGAAAAACAAAAAGTATTTTGCCGGAATGCCGCCGGTCTGCTGGGCATGCCTTTGCCGGAACAAGGAAAATAGATGACGTTTGTGTTTTTGTTCTTTTTCTTAACTTATGGCGCGGTGCATTACTATTTTTTCGGCAAGTTGAAAGCAGCGCTCCATCCCCCATGGCCGGCATTGGCCTGTCTGGTTTTTTTTCTTGCCTTGATGATTATTGCCCCGCTGCTCGTAAACATAATAGAGCGCCAAGGGAGTCATGTATTGGCCCGTGTTTCGGCTTTTTTCTGCTATAGCTGGATGGGCTTTCTTTTTTGCTTTTTTTCCCTTTCCCTGCTGTTTGATTGCTACCGCCTCCTGCATTATCTGGCCGAATATCTTTCGTCACGGGATTTACGCCTTTTACTTCCTGCGCCGCAGCCGCTTTTATTCATTACCCTCTTTATTTCCCTGACTATTTTTATCTACGGACTTTTTGAGGCCAGAGAGGTAAGAATAGAAAAAATCATCGTAAAATCGGCGAAGATCCCTGCATCCGTGGGAAGAATCAGGATCGCCCAGATTTCTGATCTCCATATCGGAATGGTTATGCAGGGCGAGCGACTGAAGAAGGTTGTTGACCAGTTGAAAGTTTGTGACCCGGACATCCTGGTATCCACCGGGGACCTGGTGGATGGCCAGAATGACAGCCTATTTAATGCCCTGCAATATTTTAAAAATTATTCGCCCCGGCTTGGCAAGTATGCCGTTACAGGAAATCATGAGTTATATGCCGGTCTTGCGCGGGCGCTGGATTTTACCAAACAGGCCGGATTTACGGTATTACGCGGAGAGGGGCGAACTGTCGGCGACATTATCAACATTGCCGGATTTGATGACGTTGTGGTGACAGGCAGAAGCCAGGCAACGGGTGATTCTTTTAGCAAGGTGCTGAGTGGGCTGCCAACGGATAAATTCACCCTTATTCTTTATCATCGGCCCGTGATAGCCAAAGATTCTTTGGGAGCCTTCGACTTGCAGCTCTCTGGCCACACCCACAAGGGGCAGATATTCCCGTTTTCCTTGGTGACGGGTCTTATCTTCCCCATGCAGGCCGGCTATTTCAATTTGCCGAACAATTCAGCACTTTACGTAAGCCGCGGCACCGGAACCTGGGGCCCGCCCATGCGCTTTCTGGCGCCGCCGGAAATCACCCTGTTTGATTTAATCTCATATAAAAGGAGCCTCTTGCAAAAAGAGGGATGATTTATTTTTACCAAAAAAGGCAAAATAACATATTGTAATTATTGACCTTCAAGGTATTTCCTGGTATAGTTTTGTAACCAGCAAAACGGAACCGAGGAGGATGCCATGAAGGTCGTGGAAAAGGTATCATGGTTGATGGGGCGTGTCCAAGAGAATTTATTCCCCCATCTGAACCAATGCTTGAA
>JAPLJV010000015.1 GCA_026388415.1 Deltaproteobacteria bacterium
GGTGTTCCATAGCCTGAATGCAGTTGAAGATGAACTTGTCACTTCCCTGGCGACTTTGGAAAAGGATAATCATACAGTGGCAGGGCTAACCGGTTTCGAATGGATCGTTAGTATATCTATGAATGCAAATTAGTATAAAAAAGCATGCAGAAGAAGGAATCCCGCCAGTATACCCAACCAAAGAATCGCGTAACCCATAAACCCTCCTATTTGCTGTTCATTGATCTTAAATTCGGCAATATGGCCTATATTGTTAGCATATCGGCAGATTAAAAACTAGGAGGTTCCACGTAATAAAAAACTGTTTTTGCTACTCGTAGCAGCAATACGCTTAGAGGCGCCTACTCCGCCTCGCCGAGGAAAACAAAAGCGCCCCAATAGTAGGGATTATCATAACCGTAACGGGCCTTAACCACTTCCCGCTGTTTGAGGGCCGCATGGCGAAGGGCCTCGGCGCGGTTCACTTTGCCTGATTGCAGGTTCTCGTAGAAAGAAACCATCAGTTCCTTTGTCTCCCTGTCGGGAACCTCCCAGAGACTCATGACCAGGCTCTTCGCGCCTGCCTGGGTGAAGGCCCTTCTCAGCCCATAGACCCCCTCACCGTTTTTCACGTCCCCCACCCCCGTCTCACAGGCCGAAAGTACCACCATATCGGTCCCGCGGAGATTCAGGCCGAGAATCTTCTCGCCCGTCAGGACACCATCCATGGTACCTTCCTGAGCAAGGGAACGGTTTGCCCCCGCCAGCGCGAGGCCGGCACGGAGGAAGGGGTTTTCGATGCTAACAGGCTTCTTGGAAGGGAGTTTATCCTTTCCAATGATGTTAATACCCCGGCTCTTCTCATCCATAAGGGAAGACCAGTCCTGATCGGAGAGGAAGAAACCATGGGTGGCCAGGTGCAGGATTCGAGGGCTTTCCTTTCGCAGCAGGACTGACTCCCGCGCCGTTTCTCCAGTATATGTATCGGAATCGGAGCGGCCCATAATGGCAGCGATGGCCTCCACTTCTTCCTTTGTCCCCGGCAGTCGTGAAAAGGTGAGCCCCTGCATCTGACGAGACCTGGTTACGGGCTTTTCTTTTTCTCCATCTGTTTGTTTAGCTGCCAGGTTAAAATCCGGGTCGCCTATCAAGAGAGCCTTCCGTCCTTTTTCCTTGATCATGCCGTAACCGGCAATATCCCGCCCCGCGGAGACGTAGTGAAAAGTATGCGTCTCAATGAGATAGCGACCTTTATCATCCCGCAGAACCTCAAAGGGGATGAGGTTGAGGCTGCCGTCAGGAGAAAGAAAGATTTGTCTTGATTCACCGACGCCTAAATGTAACGGGGCGAAGATCAGCCGGTAGAGATCGTTGCTCTGTTTCGCCAGGACATCGGACAGGGTTTTACTGTTCCCCAGGGATTTCTTGAAAGCTGCCGTCTGCTGGTCGATGTTGTCAGCATCTCCAAGATCAACAAGCGAGACATCGGGATTTTTTCCGGAAGAAAGGACAAACGCGAGGTAACGAGATGAGCCCCACTCGCCTTTTTTGAAATCAACACCCTTGATCCGGGCCATTTCGATGAGAATCGCACCTTGTGGGAGAGCAGAAGCAACGGCGGAAGTTGTGGCTATTCTCGTCTTTCTGTGTTGTGCAAAGGCCTGACTCAGGCGGCTGAGTTGCCCCTCTAAGGTTTCCTTTTGGGCAGTTAGTTCAACAATGCGTTTCTGATAGGCTTCCGGGCCTTCCTTCCCCTGACCTCCCAAGACAAGCATTGCCAGTTCCTGTCGGATTAAGATCAGATTCGCAAAGATTTCTTGTGCCTGGGGATTGTCGCCAACAGAAAGAACCTCCTTTATCCGCTTCTGGGCTTCAAGAAGGATACCCTTCCGGGCGAGCCAAACATCCAGGGCGTTCCTTATGGCTTTTGGATCGTCCGGAAAGCGCTGCCATATCAGGCTAAGATAAGCGAAAAAGTCGTATTCCCGGGTTGCCAGAAATTGAGTTTGCAGGGACTCCGAGGCAAAGCCGAGGACCTGCTCAATCTGCTTGCGGTCGCTTTCCTGAACACGTTCCATTAGGGTAAGGGACTCACCACTCCGTCCCTGAGCAGCGTAGAGCAAGGCCAGATTCCTCAGGGCAGTTGCGGTGTGGGGATGCTCATGGCCCAGGGTCTTCTCAGCGATCGCCAGGGAGCGACTATAGAGGGGTTCAGCTTTGTCGTAGGAACCCATGGTTTTGTAGAACACGGCCAGGTTGTTCAGGGAATTGGCGGTGTCAGGATGCTCTGGCCCCAAGACTTTCTCCCTGACCACCAGAGAGCGCCTCAAGAGGGGTTCCGTCCTGTCGTAGTCACCCATTTTATAATATAGCGAGGACAGATTGATCAGGGCGTAGACGGTGTTGGGATGTTCCGGCCCCAAGGTTTTCTCCCAAATCGCCAAGGCCCGCTTTAATAGGGGCTCAGCTTTGTCGTAGGTCCCCATGGTTACATAGAGTGCGGCCAGATTCGTCAAGGTAGTTGCGGTGTTGCGATGCTCCGGCCCCAAGACTTTCTCCCTGATCGACAGAGAGCGCCTGTATAGGAGCTCCGCCTTGTCATAGGCGCCCATTTTGTGATACATTAAGGCCAGATCGTTCAGGGTATAGGCGGTATCGGGATGCTCCGGCCCCAAGACTTTCTCCCTGACCGACAGAGAGCGCCGGTAGAGGGGTTCAGCCTTGTCGTAGGAACCCATGGTGCCATAGAGTCCGGCTATGTTGTTCAGGGTAAGGACGGTATCGGGATGCTCCGGCCCCAAGACTTTCTCCCTGATCACCAGAGAGCGCCTGTATAGGGGTTCCGCCTTGTCATAGGCGCCCATGTGAGAATATATTAAGGCCAGGCTGTTCATGGTATAGGCAGTTTCGGGGTGCTCCGGCCCCAAGATTTTCTCCCTGACCGACAGAGAGCGCCGGTAGAGGGGTTCAGCCTTGTCGTAGGCCCCCATGGTGTCATAGAGTCCGGCCAGGTTGTTCAGGGAAACGGCGGTATCGGGATGCTCCGGTCCCAAGGTTTTTTCGCTGATTGCCAGGGAGCGCCTGAAGAGGGGCTCCGCCTTGTCATAGGCCTCCATACTGTAATAGAGTCCAGCCAAGTTGTTTAGGGAGTCGGAGGTGTCGGGATGCTCCGGCCCCAGGACTTTCTCCCTGATCGTTAAGGCCCGCTTGTATAGGGGCTCCGCTCTGTCGTAGGCCCCTATTTCTCGGTAGATCGCTGCCAGGTTGTTCAAGGCATACGCGGTGTGTGGATGCTCCGGCCCGAGGACTTTCTCATAGATCGTAAGTGCCCGCTTGTAGAGAGGTTCTGCCTCTGCAGAATAGCCAGTAGAGTGGAAGAGTACGGCTAAATTATTCAGGGAACTGGCGGTATCGGGATGCTCCGACCCCAAGGTCTTCTCTCTGATCGCCAGAGAGCGCCTGTATAGGGGCTCCACCTTGTCGTAGGCTCCCATTTTTTGGTAGAGCTTTGCCATGTTGTCCAAGGCAGTCGCGGTGTTGGGATGCTCCGGCCCCAGGATTTTCTCACTGATCGCCAGTGCCCGTTTATAGAGAGGTTCGGCTTCAGCGTAGCGGCCTTGGGAGTTATAAAGCACCGCCAGATTATCGATACCTGTGGCTACGATGGAATGCTCAGCGCCAAATACTTTTTCGCATATCGCGAGCGCTTGTTGAGCAATAGGCAAGGCTTCGGCGTACTTGCCTTGCTGGTACAAGTCGAGTACTTGTTGGTTCAGCCTGATCACCTTCAGCCACTGCTGGCCTTGATCGGCAAACCAGGCCCGGACCTGGTTCGATGCCTCTACTTGCCAACCGCGTCGGATGAAAAGGTCGAAATCGCCAAGAGGGCCGGCGGTGAGATCATCTTCGCTTTCCAGCAGCGGAATGGTTTTGTCATACCACTGCCGGGCGGTCGCCAAGTCGCCCTGTAAAAAATAGGTGTGGCCGAGATTGATATTTGTAGCCATGATATCAGGAGCAAGCGCATGACTCCGTTCGCAAGCTGTCCGCGCTTGGCCCCATTCGCCAGCGGAAATACTGTGCCAACAGAGTGAATTGCGGGCCCTTATATTGTCAGGCGCCAACTCAACAGCTTTTCGGTCATCGGCCAGCCCAAGCGCAGGTTGCCCCAGCTCACTTTGCGCACCCGACCGTCCGAGGAGTGCTTCCACATCATCTGGCTGAATGGCAAGCAATTGGGTCCAGATATTGATGGCCTGGGTCCAGTCCTTGGCTACTTCGGCTGCCCTGCCGGCCTTGCTCAATTCTTCAACACTGAGGTTGGTTTTGTTAGCTTGTTTGGCGAGCGATGGCTGGGGCGTATCCTCCGCCAGCAGCAGCGGGGTGGCAACGGCGATCAGTAACAGGCAGAGGAGCTCGGAGGCGATACGGTGGGTTTTCATATGGGGTTCACTCATTATCCTGGCAAAGCCTTACATCGGAATAAGAACCCATTAATTTTAACAATAATTTCTTTTTTCGTGGCGCAGTATAATAAAAACTATCTTGTATGTCAATGGAACACCTCTCTTTTGGCTTGGCTCTTCTTTGCATTTTCGGAGAATAATATTTGCCCAAGGTAATTGGCAGCCCACTGGTGTGCTTCTTTGTCAACGGGAACCGTGTCTATAATCTTCTGCAGGCATTTCCGGGCCGAGTCATGGTACCCATATGCTTCGTGATAGATCTGCGCCTTTAGAAATAAGGCCTCCGGATGATCAGGGGCTTTTTTGAGAAGCTCGTTTATAATCTGCAGGGCTTCCTCAAAGCGTCCCTTCATCTTGCTGAATCTGATCTTGTCCAATTCGCATTTCGCCGGTTCAGCGACGCTCAAAGGTTTGTGACGCCCCCCATAGAACACCCTCCCAAATGCATTACTGAACTTGTTGAGTGCAAACATAGCGATAATAGCCATTACAACAGGAGCGATGATCAGCAAAGGGATGGGGACAGCGATAGTACCGGATTGTAGAAAAACAACTATAGCGATGACCAGAAAAGCACCGAAACAAACCCCATAAATCATCAGGAAGCGAATTATCTCTGTTCTATAGTCATCTATTATTCTTTTGAAACCCATTTATGATCTGCCTGCGATACTGGTACCAAATTTAAATTAGAATTTGCTATTTTTTGGTGATTATCGTTCAGACTTTTTTGCGCCTTCATCCCCCTTCCTGGCCTCGGGCGGCTGCGATTTCATTTGCTTTATGCTTTTAAGTGCTTAAAGAGGAATGCTTAAACGTTTTGGTTCGGTGGTGTATCCCCGCGCTGCCGGAGTTCCCGCAAACCAGTTTCATACACCTCATCGAAGCGCCTTTCGATCCACTTGTTGACCCCCCGACAGCCCGCTACGACGGCAAATGCCCAGACGAAGTATTCCCGCTGGCGGTCAACATCCCAGCCGACCGGGGGACTCAAGCATATTGAGCGGAGGTTGCTGATCTTATCGGCGATCTTGATCAGCTTGGCGTACCCCGACTTAGAACCAGAGTTCTCCACCTGCAGTTGCTTGCGCCTAAGCTTTGGCAGAAGCTTATTGTCAGTAAGTTCCACCACCAAAGCAGCGACCTCGCTGCCAAATTCCTGCTCTAATTCCTCACGCGTTGTTACCGTGTCCTCAATTGTGTCATGAAGCAAGGCTGCTATGAGCGCGGTTGTAGCTTCCCCTTCAGTAGCCTCGGCCACCAAAAACGCTACCTCAGTCAGGTGATTGATATAAGGTTCTGATCCGGCGCCCTTGCGACGTTGATCCCGATGTTTCCTTGCTGCAAAGTCAAGTGCCTTAATGACGTTTATTATCATTCTCATCGGTTAGCATATTTATTTTTTGACAGCCTTTTGGGCTTGCACATCACGGAATTGGGCAGCTTTCTTCAAGTCGCTTGCAGATTCATCAGCTTTACCGATCTGCTTATAGCTGAGCGACCGCTGATAATAGGCACCGGCGTTATCCGCTTCAAATTCAATAACTTTAGAGAAATCTCGGATGGCCCCTTCGTGATCTTTTAACTGATTACAGACAAGCCCGCGTAGATATAGAGCCGTTACAGGAGAAAATAGAGGTGTTACAGGATCTTTGTTCAAATCCAGCGCTTTGTTCATATCGCGGAGTGCGTCGTCATATTTTTTCCGCAAAAAATATGCGTATCCCCGGCTATGATATACATTCGGGTTTGCCGGAGTTATCTCGATTGTCTTCTGGTAATCTTTAAATGCCTCTTCATAGCTCCCGATATTTCGGTAAGCATCGCCTCGATGAAGATATGCATAGGCATTATTGGGGTTCAATTCTATTGCTTTATTACCATCTTCAATAGCATTAACGCTTTTCTTCATATAAAGATATATCAACGATCGCACTTCGTATGCCCTTGAATAATCAGGCTTAAGCTCAATAGCCCGGTTGATGTCGGCCAATGCTTTATCGTATTGTCTCATTCCCCATAACGTAGTCGAACGGTTCGCAAGTGCAGCAGGAAAGTTGGGCTTTAAATCGAGAGCACGATTATTATCCTTCAATGCAGATGGATAATCGCCAATCCTGTGATAAGCCCACCCGCGCGCGCTGTATGCAGTAGCATGCCTGGGATCTGCATCAATGGCCTTATTATAGAAACTGATGGCATCTCTATATTTTCCGGATTCCGCTAAAGCATAACCTTCCCTGAACCAGTCAACGGCATCGAGTTGCTGCACGGCCGCCATGTAGTCCTTCTTTTCTTGTATCTGCTGCCCCCCTTTCGATAACTTCAATTCCTCCCGGAGCCTCTCAAGTCCTATAAGCAGCTCTTCCGTCCGTTTTTTAACCTCCTCCAGTTCGCTAAGTCCTTGTTTATCCTTCCGAAGCTCATCAACGGCCTTGGCCACCTGGCTGGGGTCAGTGGTGATTTTGGCTATGATGTAGAAAGTCTTACCATCCCAGTTTTCTTTCAGGACCTCCGTTTTCACAATACCCGCCGTTATGGCGTTTACTTGATCCCGAGATATCTGATAATTTTTTACCTCTGTTTGGCTTACCAAGTAAGACCCTAATTCCTCTAATAGTAGCCTTTTCACCTGTTCAAGAGCGATGGTCCGACAGGAAATCTTACTGTCTGATTCAGAGGCTTGATAGGTATAGTCACGCTGGTACGTCACGTCAGATGCCATTACACTATTTACGCGACCCCAAATTAGAGGAAATGATAAAATATAAATAACCACGGCCCATTTTACGTTAGATGCTATTTTACGAGATGTCATATTGACCTCCATTTTGCTACCTAAAAAAGGAGAAGCCCATGAAATATTTTCATTGATAACAACTTGAAATCATGCATTTTATCCAAGGTTGACGTTTGTTGATTTCAGGAGGGGAACATACCATCTTCCGCCAAAAAAATCACGCTTAAAAATCTGGTCCATAATTCACCACCTAATTTTGTAAGGCTGTAATATCCGCTTTTTGGCGGCGATTCGCAGCCTTGTCGCTCATCACTCGTTTAATAATCCGGTATAATCCGGGGACATCCATAATACTAATTATCAGCGATTCAATATGATTAAATAGTATCATGGATGTCCCAGGAATATTGAGTAGTGTGGTTTCTCACGATACCGCAGGTTGGCATTTATTTCCTCCGTTTCGCTAATCCAACCCAACGGTCATACTTCGTATTTCTTGCGGCGGGAAGCAAGAAAACCAGTAAGGTGTCCCCATATTTTCCCCCATATTTTCCCAAAATCCGCTGCCAGATGTTGCAACCGGACATGCCCGAAACCGGTAATGTCAACCGCAAGCATTGTTGTTTCCTCCAACACAAAAAACTGCCAACTTACCAGCGCAGGTCGCCACGGAAGATGGCCCTGCTGCCCAATTCTTCCTCGATCCTCAGCAGTTGGTTATATTTTGCCAATCTTTCCGACCTCGCCGGAGCGCCGGTTTTCAGTTGACCGGCGTTGGTGGCTACGGCCACATCGGCCAAAAAGGAGTCTTCCGTCTCGCCGGACCGGTGGGAGAATAGGCAGGTATAGCCCGCCGCCTTGGCCGTCGCCACCGTCTCCAGCGTTTCCGTGAGCGTCCCGATCTGGTTTAGCTTGATCAACACGGAATTGGCGATGCCCTGCTTGATACCTTCGGCCAGAATCCTGGGGTTGGTGACGAATATATCGTCGCCCGTGAGCTGGATTTTTTTACCCAGCTTTTTCGTCAGAATGCGCCACCCCGACCAATCGTCTTCCGCGAGGGCGTCTTCGATGCAGATAATCGGATACTTGGCAACAAGCGCTCTATAATAGTCAACCATCTCTTCGGAGGACAGTTGGCTGTTATCCGCCTTCAGGACGTATTTGCCGTCCCGGTAAAATTCGCTCGCCGCCGGATCGAGGACAATGGCTATCTGCTCGCCGGGCTTATAGCCGCTCTTTTCAATGGCTGAGATGATGATCCGGATGGCCTCTTCATTAGAGGAAAGGTTAGGCGCAAAACCGCCCTCGTCTCCCACAGCCGTGTTCAGGCCTTTTGATTTCAAGACCGTCTTCAGGGTCTGGTACGTTTCGGCGGCCATCCGCAGGGCCTCCCGGAAAGAAGGCGCTCCGATGGGCGCAATCATGAACTCCTGGATATCCACGTTATTGTCGGCGTGCTTGCCGCCGTTCATGATGTTGAAGAAGGGTATGGGCAGCCTGCGGGCGTCTTTCCCGCCGATATACTTATAAATGGGTTTACCCTTATCGAGGGCGGCGGCTTTAGCTACGGCTATCGAGACGCCCAGAATCGCGTTCGCGCCCAATTTTGCCTTGTTCTCAGTTCCGTCCAGATCAATCATGTGCCGGTCTATTTCTTTTTGTTTTTCCGGAGCCATGCCCTTGAGCTTGGGAGCGATGATCTTGTTGACATTTGCGACCGCTTTCAGCACGCCTTTGCCATGGTAACGCTTTTTATCGCCGTCCCGCAGCTCGACTGCTTCTTTGCTCCCGGTAGATGCGCCGGAAGGGACGGCGGCCCTTCCGCATATCCCGTTATCCAGGATAACGTCAACCTCGACAGTAGGGTTTCCCCGTGAGTCCAGAATCTCCCGCGCCTTGATTTTTGTGATTTTCGACATAATGCCTCCTCTAATAAAGTAAAAGTGATGATGCTTTTCTCCTTACAATTGCCATAATATAACCACAATACGTTTCCTTAAACAGGGGCCTTTTTGCTCAACGAAGCGATGAAGGCGATAAACAGCAGGGTGGAAACAGCGGCCATTGCCGAACCGTAATAGAATGTTGCCGCCGGCGAAACGTGGTCCCACAACCAGCCACCGATGAGACTGGCAGGAAACAGCGCCAGGCCGATGGCGGTATTGTAAACACCGAATGCCGTCGCCTTGAAGTCAGGCGGGATGATGGTTGTCAGGAATGCCTTCTGCACACCTTCCGTAAGACCCATGAAAATGCCATACAAGCCGAACAATATCCAGACGGCAGCCGCAGAGCCAACAACGGCGAATCCATAATATATGAGGGCAAACAAAATGAAGCCGATAAGTACTACCCTCTTCATTCCAAATCTATCCGCCGCCATACCGGCAGGAATAGCGGATAATGAATAAACAAGGTTGAAGGTCAGGTAAACCACCGGGATCATGGCGGTGCTGATGCCCAACTGCTGAGCCCTCAGGATCAGGAAAACGTCGCTGGAGTTCCCGATGGCAAATATAGTCGTGATGAGGACAAAGAATTTAAACCTCCCGTCGAAATGCGCAAGGGTCAGTTTTGGCCTGTTATGACACGCCGGAAGAGCCCTCTTCTTTTCTTTAATGAAGAAGACTATCAGGAAAACGGCGATTATCCCCGGTATCATGGACACCCAGAACACCTTTCTGAAATCCCCGGCAAACAAGCTGAGCAGGAAGAAGGCAAGGGCAGGTCCGATGACGGCGCCGAGCGTATCCATTGAGCGGTGGTAGCTGAAAGCCCGAGAAATCACCGCGGGGTCTGCTGAATCCGCGATGAGGGCATCCCTGGGTGCGGTGCGTATGCCCTTGCCGAGCCGGTCTATGCATCTGGAGGCCAGGATGTGCTGCCAGGTGACAGCCAAGGCGATAAACGGCCTGCTCAGGACGGAAATGGCATATCCGGCCCCCATCAGGCCTTTGCGCGTTCCTATCCTGTCGGAGAACCAGCCCGAGAAAACCTTCAGCAGGCTGGCGGTGGATTCCGCAATTCCTTCGATAAGACCGATTACCGATTTGTTGACCCCCAGTACATTTGATAAAAACAGGGGCACGAGGGGATAGACCATCTCGGAGCTGACGTCCATAAAGAAGCTGACGAGTCCGGCAGCAAAGACATTTCTGCCAAAGCCGAAATAACTGCCAAATTTTCTCACCTTTTTCTCCTCAGGTCAAAACCGTGACTACATCCATTAGCGATAATAGGTCAACAATATTCCTCGTCTCTTACTTCACAACCCTCACCGTGTACCCTGTTGACGGCTGTGTTGTGCCGGTTGCTCATGGCCATCTGTTCCAATTGTTCTTCCAATTCCTCTATCGCCCGTTTGAGTTCTTCGGTTTGGTCGTGGGATCTGGAGAGAAGGGATTCGATTGTGGCCAGCTCATCACGGACATATTTCAAGGTTTGATCCTTCATCTCGTTGATGGCTCTGTTGATCAGCTTTTCCCATTGGGCAGCCAGACGGGAGAGGTTGACCATCACTTCCCTGGGGATCTGGTTTAAGAAATGCCTCTCCACAAGCGGGCGAAAGACAGGCATGGGAATCAGAAACCATATCAGATCGAAATGCTGATCAAAGGTCCGCACCGTCCGTACATCCGGGTGCTGCGGCTCGGCCACGTCAATCTTCCAATCCACTTCGGCAAGCCGGAGTCCGAGTGTTTTTTCGAGGTTTTGATTTAAAAGGCTCCGGAATACCTCCAGGGAGCGGGAGAAGCTGGTGTGGGTCTTTTTCAGCGTGCCTAAGAAACGTTCCCGTTCCGTCCGGGAAATATGATCGAGTTCCCCGGCCAGGGTTTCGCGCAGCCATTCCTCATATCTGCGGGTAAGCTTCCAGAGATTCCCTCTCCAGGAAGGCAATTCTTTGCGCAGCCTTTCCCGGGTCTTGTTCTTTAAACCAGGCTCATGGAATTTTTCCAGGTAACTGCTGATTTGCCCTCTGGTTTGCTGGGTGTTTTCCCTGGCCGACAATTCGATCCCCTCGCGGAACAGTTCGTAATTTACCTTCTCATCCAGGATCTGCGTCCGGCATTGCTCCCGGTCGCGGTCCGCCTGCCGGGAAGTCTTCAAGGCGATCGCCAGGTAGCTCAGACAACCCATGACGAGGGACTTCATCTTATACAGCAAAATCTCCCCCAATTCCTCTTCCCGATTCAAGGAAAGGGGTTGTAAGACTTCCTTTTCCAGCGTTTGCTTCCACCGTTCCGTCTCCTGGCGGGTGGAATAAAGAAAGATGGGGAATTGCTCCTGGAATTCTCGTTGGAGCGCTGAACGAAAAAAATGGACGACTTCTTCCTGTTGCTCCGGGGTGAGCAAGTCGGCCTTGGTAAGCAAAAGAACAATTTTGGGTGTATGCTGCCGCAATTCCCGCAGAAGTTGCATATCATTCTCGGCCAGGGGCCGATCCGCACTGATGGCAAGCACCGCTGTTCCCACCTCCGGGAGCCAGTTTTCAGAGGTTTTGATGTGATCTTTATATACGCTCCCCAGGCCGGGGGTATCCACCAGCCGCAGCCCAACGTACTTTGAAAGGGACGGAAGTTCAAGATCAACTACTTCAACATGCTTGTGATTGCCGGAATTTTGGGCCTCGGAGATAAATTCACCAATGGCGGAGATATCCGTTTCGGTATGTCGTCCGTCAACATGACGGATGATGGCCCTTTCCTCTTCCCCATATTGCAGACGGGTAATCGCTGTCGTAACGGGAATGACCCCTACGGGAAGGACGAGCTTCCCGATCAGGCTGTTGAGGAATGAACTTTTTCCGGCCTTGAATTGTCCGAGCACGGCCACATCAATCAGTTCATTTTGGTCGAGCAGATTCCGGCAGGCTTCGATCTGGCGGTTGAGAGAAATGATATGAAGCTGATTGCATATCTCCTGAATGCGGTTCAGGAAAGGCTCAAAGTTATCCGAAAGGCGATCGAGGTTTGCGTCTCTTGGTGCCAAGCCCATAAAAAAACTCCTTCAGGTTTCCCCTGCAGGAGTCTGATCTTTTCGCTTTACTCCCGACGGGGGGACATTTCCCTATCCAGGAGTTATCAGCCTGAGCGGCGGTTATCGGGTGAACTCCATCACCTCTCAAATATGTTTGTCCCTAATACATTGAGCGGATTATTGTCAAGCTGATTTTCCCCTTCATTACTATACTTGCCACAACGCTGAAAGTGCAAGAGACACAGCGTTGCCTTTAATGAGAGGGCATATCATAATCATATCATTTGAGTCGAGTAACCAGTTTCTCCAGATACATATTGGTGTTTGTTTCCTCTGTTTACCGCCAGGTTTCTCGACGGTGCCATAATATTTCAACCATGTATCCGCTGGCCAAAACATCTACATGACAGATTCTCTATAACATACCTATTGAGGGGATCACATTATTGATAACGGTTTGAAATCCAGCATCTTCGTCGAGGATGACGATTTGAGGGGTTCAGGAAGTTAGGCTCAACCCCGATCTTACCCCCCAAAATGCCACACTTCATCTGGTACTCAGCAATACACCTTGATCAATAAAATAGCTACTTGTATTCGAAGCCGAGAAAATTAAAGGACTTCCCGTGTCGCCCGGCTTTCGTTAATTGTCTCGATGTTCTGGAAGGGCAGAACAATCCGCTCCACTTTCGTTTGACCCTGCCAGTAAAGGCCCGTGGGCATGGTCTGTGTTTCTGTGGTAATTTTTTTAAGTTCTCCCTGCGTCTTTAATCTGAGAGGTTGATTGCGTTTATGGGCCTGAGGAATAAATAGCTTTGAACTTCGTTGAAAACGCGCTGGGGCAGGTAAAGACTGCCCGTTTGCCTGAGCAACTGCAGGCAATGGGCCTCGTAAAGATGAATGATGGGACCGGCATCGCAGACGATAGTTCTCATTTGAGCACATGAGCCTCATTCTTGGCCCACGCGATATCTTCCCGAGCAAAGCGCTCCATCAAGTCAACCCGGTTGCGACGGACAAATTCCGACATGGCCGCCAGGATGACATCCGGATCGGACATGAAAAAACCAGACTGGACATAATCATGGATACGCTCTGCCAAATGGTCCGGCACGGTGATTGATAGCGTTTTCATGAGCGTTTACCTCCCTTCTTCTAAAATATTATAATGATTAACTTATCATTTTTTTCTATCGTCCGCAAGCCCCGCCGGGCACACGCAGGTCCCATTATTTTCATGAGGTGTAAAAGTTTTATTGGTCGCTGATCCGCCTTTCGCAACCTGTCCGCGCAGAGCAGTTGAATGCATTCAACTGACTTATCTATCTTAAATAATTAACTAAATTACCTAACTGCTTTTCATTTTACTGCTAAATTTCCCTGGATTCCCCCGTATCGAGTACGGGGCAGGCTGCATATCAAGTCCGGAATGACAAAAAGTGATGCGGCCTACTGCGCCATCGCCTGAAATTTGCTCTCGATAATCTGCTTGAGAGCATCCAGGGCATTGGCAAAGCTGTCCCGTTCTTCGTGCGTCAGGCCTGTGACATCTAAGCCACTGATCTTTTGCCCCGCTGTATCTACCATGCTGCAGACGTTTTGAGCAACCGACAGCCATATCAGGTGGAGTGACATTGCTGCTGGCCTGCCAATAATTTTTACTATGTCCCGAAATTTTCCAGCCATTCGATGGTAACGAGGTGCTCGACGCTCTTGAATTCGGGGTCGCCGGTCAGAATGCTTGCACCTTCGCTGCTTGCCGTTGCCACGGCGAAGCAATCGGCAAAAGAAAGTGGATACTGGGCCTTAATCCGGCTGGCGGCGATAACATCCGGGAAGTCGTTGGCCACGTTGCGAATGGGAAGGCCAGGCAGAATGGTGTCGAGGAGATAATCGGCCTTTTCTGTCCCCCTCTTCCGGGAAAGGATGTAGTAGCTCTCGCCAATGTTGATCTCATTCATGCAGAGGTCGTAAACCCCTTCCCTGGCTGCGATCAGCGCCTCGCGGACTTTACCGCAGCCTGGTTCTCCGTTGAGATAGGCGAGCAAGGCAAAACTATCGAGTAATTTGACGATCTTCATCGTCGCGCTCCTTTCGTCTCTCCTCCAGGAGGCCCTCCGTGAGGGACGGCCCTTCCTTGAAGATGCCGCAGAAGTGTGCAACCGGGTCATCAGGCAAGAGAGTCATGACGGCAGAATCCCCCTCGACCTTAATCAGCAGCTTCCTGCCGGGTAAGATCTGCAGGCGTCTGCGTACCTCCCGGGGGATGACTATTTGTCCCTTTCCGGATACGGTTATGACATTGGTAGACATGTTTACTCCTTTTCTGCATGCATCACGACATGTAGGTCATACCGTAATGCTTCCTTCTTTTTGTGAAGTATCATACTTTTTAGTTGATGGCAAGTCTGATGAATATATGTAAAATTTATTTTCCTTCTTCTCCGCTGGTTCCCATTACCCAATCGAGCGTTGCCAGCGCCACCATATAGTCCCGCCGGGCACGGGCGAGGTTGCTCCGGGCTTGCATCCTGTTGAGGGCGGCATCGTCCACATCCAATTTCGTTTTCACGCCAAATTCATAACCCTTTTCCGCCATCTGGAGCAGCCGATCGGCCTGCTCAACAGTGGCGGTGAGGGCCTTGACGATCTCGCCTGCCTCGCACACCGCATCAACAGCCCCCCGCGTCTGCAAGAGTATTTCATCCAGCAGCTTGGCTTCTTCGATCTTCAAAGTAGCCAGATTGCTTCTGGCCTGCAGCACCCTGCCCTGGGAGCGCATACCGTCAAAGAAGGGATAGGTGAGAAAGATACCGGCCGTCCAGGCCTGACCGTCGGCATTGCTGCCTTGCAGGGCCAAATCGCGCCATCCCCAGTCCGCTTTCAGGTCCAGGCGCGGTTTGTCTCCTGCCTTCGCGATGGTAATCAGTTCTCCGGCGATTGCTATTCTGTAACCCATATCAGCAATGTCGGGGCGATTCAGGCGCGCCTTTGCCGCTGTTTCTTCCAGCCGGGGATAGGGGCCGCCATCCCTTCCCAAATCACCCTGCACTTCTATTTCTGCATCCCCCAGACCGAGCAGGAAACGGAGCTTTTCGCGGGAGATGCGCACAAGGTTTTCCATCCTGATGACTTCGGGGCGGGCGTTTTGTACCGCCACTTCCGATGACAAGACATCGTAATCGGTGGCCACGCCCAGTTTCAACTTCTTCTGTACCTCATCGCGGTGGCGTTCTTTCTGCTCCAGATTTTGGGTGGAAAGCTTCAGAAGCTCCCCGGACAGCAGGGCATCGTAAAAGGCGGCCGAGACATCCCGGAGGGCCGCCTGACGGAAGATGCGCAACTGCTCATCAGCCGAGGCGATCCCCATCTTGGCGCCCCTGATGGCGGCGCCTATCTGTCCGAAGGTGAAGAGCACCTGGTTGAGTCCTATGGTGGCGCTTTTCGTCTGCGATTCAAGAGAAAAACCCGGCCCGTAAGCCATCTGGCTTTCATCGCGGCTGCGGTATATCCCGGAAGAAATCATGAACTGGGGCAGGGCGGCGGCCCGCTCTTCCACATAGCGCCCGGCGACCTGTTTGCGGTATTCCTGCGCCTTGAGAATATCTCTGTTTTTTTCCCGGGCAATCTCCAGGGCATCTTGCAGGGTCAGGACTTTGGCCGGTTGTTTTTCACCGGCATTTAGAACGGTGGGGATGGACAAAGGCAGGAGCGCCACCAATAAAAAAATGGCGATACAGATATTTTTTCGCAACCATTTAATATTTGGTTCAATCTTCAAGATTGAACCAGCCTGTGCGGCAAAGATTGAACAAGCCGGTAAACTTTGGTCTTTCATGCTTTTTCCTCCTTCCGCCACCAATGGTGCAGACGGCCGGCCAGATCGTCTAACCAGGAATACATTACCGGCACCACCAAAAGCGTCAGAAAAGTCGAGGTAATGAGACCGCCGATGACGGCGCGGGCCATAGGCGCCCTGAACTCCGCCCCTTTGCCCAGACCGAGGGCCAGCGGCAGCATGCCGAAGATCATGGCCACCGTAGTCATCATGATGGGCCGCAGTCTGGTCCGGCCGGCCGTGATAATGGCCTCCCGCCGTTCAATACCGCGGGAGCGCAGTACCTGCGCAAAATCCACGAGCAGAATGGCGTTTTTGGTAACCAGTCCCATGAGCATGATGAGTCCGATAAGCGACATGATGTTGATCGTATCCCCCGTGAGAAAAAGCATCCCCGCCATGCCCACCAGTGACAGGGGCAGCGCCAGCATGATGGAGAAGGGGCTGATGAAGGACTCAAACTGCGCCGACAGCACGAAGTAAACCAGGATTATCGCCAGCAGCAGCGCCTCCGCCATGTAGCCGAAGGATTCCATCATGTCCTCAGCCTCGCCCGAAAAGATCAGCCGGTATCCCTTGTCCATTTTTAGATCGGCGGCGGCGGCGCGTATTTTATTGACGGCCGTGCCCAGCGGCATTCCGTCCGTGTTGGCCGAAATAACCACCTCGCGGGTCAGATCCTGCCGGTTGATCTCGGCGGGCGTTGCGCTCCGCTGATAGGTAACCAGCGCCCCGAGGGGAATCAGTGAAGGCGCATCGCCGGGCTTGCGCACAACCAGATTCAGCCGCCCCGCCTGTTCCGGCTGCTGTCGCAGCGGCAGTGGGAGTCGTACCCGCAAATTCACGGCATCGCCATCTTCGTCCTCGTAGGTGGATACCGCCTGCCCTCCCACCAGCACACCCAGGGTCCGCACAATATCGCCCGTCATCACCCCGCTCGCCGCTGCCAGTTCACGGTTCACGGCCAGGCGGAATTCCGGGATATCCTGCTCCATGCTTACTTCGAGGTCGGCGATTCCCTTGATGCCTTCGATTCTCTTCTTCAGATCGGCGGCGTAGCGCTTGAGCGTCGCGATCTCATCCCCCCGGATACTGATCTGCAACGGTTTCTGGTTGTCCATGCGACCCACCTCCATGATGGAAGGCGTTATCCCCGGTATCTGCTGCAATTCCCGACGGATGATCCGTTGGATTTCCTTCTGACTGAGCTTCCGCTCCCCCTTTTCCGCTAATTTCACATAGATCACGGCATCGCGCACCGTCGCTGTTTCCCCGGCCCCGATGGTCGCATAGGTGTGCCTTACCTCGGGAATACTCCTGATCATGGTCAGCACTTTTTCCAATCGCCCCTGCGTCTCCGCCAGGGAGGCATCAGGCGCGCTTTTGAAGCTGACCTGGATTTCGGAGTTGTCGGCTTCCGGGAAAAAGGCGCTTTCCAGATTGGCGAGGATCGCCAGCCCGCCGGCAAAGGCCAGCGTCGCCAGAAATAGTGTCGTCTTCCGGTGATCGAGCGCCCAGGCAATCATCGCGCGGTAACCGTCGGCCATGCGGTCGAACCAGTCATTGAAGCGATCAAGCGCCCGGGCCAGCGGGTTGCGCTTACCTGTCCGGTGAATGTCGGGATCAAGCCAGCGCGAGGAAAGCATGGGGTCCAGAGTAAACGAAACGAAGAGGGAAATCATGACGGCAAAGGATACCGTAATGCCGAACTGGAAAAAGAACCGGCCCACGATGCCCTTCATGTAGGCCACAGGAATGAAAACCGAGACAATGGTGAAGGTGGTGGCCATAACGGCAAGCCCGATCTCTGCCGTTCCGTTCCGGGCGGCGGCAAAGTGGTCTTCCCCTTTCTCCAGATGGCGGACAATATTCTCCCGCACCACAATGGCATCGTCAATGAGGAGGCCGATGGCGAGCGACAGGGCCATGAGCGTCAGGACGTTTAGCGTCATCCCCATAAAGTTCATGACCGTAAAGGACGAGATGACCGAGATGGGGAGCGTGAGCCCCGTTATGACTGTAGAACGCCAGGAGTTGAGGAAACAGAATACGATGAGGATGGTGAGTATCCCGCCGATAATCATCGTCTCTTCCACGTCCCGGACGGAATCACGAATCATGACCGATCCGTCGCGCACCAGCTCTATTTTTACACCCGTCGGCAGTTCGGTCTTGAGCTTCTCCATCTCTGCCTTGACGCGGTCCACAAGGCCTGCCGTATTGGCTCCAGACTGCTTCAGGATATCCAGCGAGATCGCCCGCGTCCCGTTGACCAGGGCCGTGGTGCGTTCCTCCTCAATACCGTCGGTGATCTCCGCCACCTCGCCCAGGGTCACGGGGCGGCCATTGCGCGCCCCGATCACCATGCCTTGAAACCGTCCGACGGCATCAGGCTTGCCGGCGATGCGCAGGACATATTCGCTGCCGCCGCTTTGCAAACGGCCCAGCGGGGTGTTCACGTTTTCCGACTGCAGACCCGCAATGACCTCGTCAATCCCCATACCCATCGCCTCCAGACGGATGGGATTCACGATCACGTTTACTTCCCTTTTGGCGGCCCCGACCAGTTCCACCTTGCCCACGCCGGCGATGTTTTCAAACCGTCGCTTCACTTTTTTCTCCACCAGGGTCGTCAGCTCCCGGGGAGAGAGACCATCCGCCCGGATGGCGAGCGAAACGACGGGCATGGCAGAGAAGTCCAGCTTCTGAATGACCGGATCTTCAATACCCTGGGGAAGGTCGCCGCGGATCGTGTTGATTTTGGCGCGCGCATCCTGCGCGGCTTCATTGATCTTGACCTCCAACTTAAACAGAACCACGACGCTGGACACGCTTTCCCGCGAGGTGGACATGATGTGCTTGACGCCGGGAATCCGGTTGACCTCTTCCTCTATCCGCTTGGTAATCTCCCGCTCCACCGTTTCGGGAGAGGCGCCGGGAAATTTGGTAACAATGGAGAGGACCGGTATCTCCACGTCGGGATACATATCAATGGACAGACGCCGGTAGGAGAAGATGCCCAGAGTAACCAGCACCAACATCATCACGGCAGCAAAAATGGGCCGTTTAATGGAAAGATCGGATAGAAACATGCTAACGGCCTCCCTGCTTCCCAACCACCTTGACCGGATCGCCGTCTTTCACATTGAAGCCGCCACGCAGGATTATCTGGCCTGTTGAGACCAAACCGCCCGTTATTTCTATCATATCGTCGGCAATGATGCCTGTCTGCACTTTGCGGAGGCGGGCGACGCCATTTTCCGCCACTAAGAGCTCGCCCTGCCTTCCCGCCACATCCCAGGAGATAAGAGCAGGCCGCGGGACTTGCCTAACCCCTTTCCGCTGCTCCGTAATAATCTTGCCCTGGACAAACAGGCCGCCCTTTAGCACTTCCGGCACATTGGGAACCTCGGCAATGACCTGGACGGAGCGGTCCGCCCGACTTACGGAGGGGTTGATGAATTTAACCTGACCGCGGAAAGTCTTTCCGGGCGCCGCATCAGTGGTAAAAACCAGCGGCTGACCCACCTTAAGCATCCCGGTCTCAAAGGAAGGAACATTGACGATCAGATCCAACAGACGATTATCCACGACCTTGAACATCACCTTGGGCGAACCCATCTCGCCCACGAGATCTCCGACGCTAACGGTACGCAAGGAAACCACGCCGTCCAGCGGCGACCGGAGTATAGCCTTGGTCAGTCGCGTCTCCGTCTGCCGGAGATCCTCTTCGGCAGCGGTAATCTGCGCCCGGGCCGCACTGACCCGGGCCTGGGCGGCGGACCTGCCCGTCTCTGCATCTTCCAGATTCTGTTGCGTGATCAGGCCAGCTTCTTTAAGTTTACGGCTACGTTCGTATTCCCGCTCCGCCCTGCCTCCGGCCGCCTCAGCCTCCAGCAGACCGGCCCGGGCCGCCGCCAGGTTAGCCTGCATCTTCCTTTCGACGTTGTCCGCCTCGCGGGTGTCAAGCTTGGCCAGAGGCGTCCCTTTTTTTACCCTGACCCACTCCGTAACGTAGATTTCCGTAACGACGCCAAGATACTCGGATTTCACCTCGGCTTCAAATTTCGGCGCCAGTGTCCCGACGACATCCACTCCCCGGCTCATGTCGGCCACCGTTACGGGAACTGTCTCAACGGCAGTAGGGATCTTGCCGGCCGGCGCGTCTTTTTTCTCCCCTCCCTGGGAGGTGCAGCCGAAAAAACTTAGACCCATAACCGCAATGGTCGCTATTACTATCGCCATCTTCATCATGCTCTTCTCCCTCTCGCCATATATCACCCATCATGCCTTGAATTTTTAGTCTGTGTGCTTAGCCGGTAGGTATAGGGATTCACGGGAGGTGAGTCAAGGAAAAATTTCTGATAGGCCCGGAACCCGGCTGATGGAATATGACAAGGATTGGGCATATGCAGGAATCAGGATAATGCATTAACGAAGTTGCTTCCTGCCGGAAAGCAACTTCTAACTTACTCAAGAAAAGTAGTTGACAACCTCGTGAAAAGTTAAGATGCTCTCGCGGGACTCTGTAAAGGATAGTGCAGCGAGAAGCGGATTAATATGGTTCATAAATTTTGTGTAGCTTTGCTGGCCCTGATTACGGCCGGCGTGATAATCATCTCCGGTCCGGAGAGCACATCCGGCCCGGCCGCCTCGCCCGTTGACAAGGCCAAGGAGGATCTCGGCAGATTTTTCTATCCGAGTCAGGCCGCCATAAAATGGAAAGCTCACTTCATCATGCCCCAGGAAAACCTGGAGCGCCTTTTCGGCGCGGACTGGGTTTATGTCGCCCGCTTTAACCGGATTGACCGGCGTCACGTCTATCCCGGCATGACCATCAAGAAGCCTGTAAACATGGACGACATACGCAATTACAGCCCCTTGCCCTCCCTGTATGAACCGGCGGCAAAGTACGGCAAGTATGTGCTGGTGGACGTCAGGGAACAGTGGCTCGGCGCCTACGAATATGGGAAATTGCAGTTTTCCACGCCCGCGGCGACCGGCATTGATGAGCACCTGACACCAGTGGGTACTTTCAAGGTGGACGCCCGCCACCAAAAGCATTCGTCCTCCCTGTACACAACCAAGAAGGGAGATGCCCAATACCCTATGGACTATGCCGTCCGTTTTCACATTGATAAAGAACGTGTTTCCTACTGGATTCATGCCCGGGATATGCCCGGCAAACCGGTTTCCCACGGCTGCATCGGTATTTACGATGAACAGATGCAAAAAAGGGTTTACGGCGTGCCGACCAAGCCCGTCATCAATGATGCAGCATGGCTGTATCGCTGGGTGGCCGACGCAGATCAAAATGAAGCGGATGACGGCCGCATGACGTTAATAGCCAACGGTCCCAAAGTGGAAATCAGGGGAGAATTACCGCAATACCTGGCCGGTAATCTTCCCCCGCAGTAACACAGCACAGTACAATAACCGATAATTTAGGTGCATCCGCCTCACTCCAGGCACCGACCGACTTATTTCCCCTTGATAACCCCCTAATTTTTCTGTATTGTCTGAGACCGGCAGGCGCGGATTTATGTGCGGTGAAATAAAAGACCGGAACAAAGCTTTAATGAAGTTAGTATGGGAGGTTGATCTATGAGAGCGTATAAAACACACCTAACCGTGCAGGATCCCAAACGAGTTGTATTAACAAATCTACCCTTCAGAGCAGGGCAGCGTATCGAGGTGCTAATCTTGCGGGAGGATTCACCTGATAATGGCGTCAAGGATTTTGAGCTGCTTTTGAAAGAAACGCAGTCATTGCCTCAAAGCCAGGCAATCAGCGAGGCGGATATCGCTGCTGAAATAGCGGCATACCGAAGCGTTCGATGAGGGTCGTAATTGACACGAACGTTGTTGTCTCGGCAGTGTTGAGAGATCGCAATCCGGAAGCTGTGATTCTGTTTGTTATCGGGAATCCCGACTTTGAATGGGTTGCCTCCCGTGAAATTGTAGAAGAATACATCGGTGTATTGAGCCGCGAGCGGTTTGCCGTACCGAAGGAAATTTTAAACAAATGGTCAGATATTTTCAATGAAGTCATAACACTTTTAGATGTTACATCAACGGTCAATTTCCCTCGCGATCAGAAAGATGCCCGATTTGTAACCTGTGCATTGTCCGCAGGTGCCGACTATTTGATTACGGGAGATAAGGATTTTGAGGAAGCATACAAGCTGATGAGTACGACTGTCATTTCCGTATCCTATTTCAAAAGGCTTGTCTCTGATCATTGGTGAAATGAGTGATTAGTTGCGCCGGAGGAAGCCCGCGACCGGGTGGCCAAGGCAGTAACCATCTGACTTGAAAATAATCGGAGTCGTCGCTATAGTATAAATAATATCATGATGATAAGTAACTTTAACGCGTTATAGTGACCTCCGATGAGGGCTGACCCAGAGGCGTGGCGCGGCCACATGGCTGAGAGACGATGATCTGAAGTTTGGGGAAATAAATCTGTCACCTCTTTTGGGCGCTCCGGCCCGCATAGTTATTTTGGGGATTGAATTTCATTGCCGCACTGCTGAAATGATTGTATGGAGTCAACAGAAATGATGATGGGACAATAACATGACACCCGAAGAATTCATCGCCCTCTGGAAAGACAACAAACTCACGGAACGCGGCGGGGCGCAGGCGCATTTTGACGATCTGTGCGACCTGCTCGGCGTGGACAAACCTCGCGATCCGGATAACTACTGTTTTGAACAGGGGGCCAAGAAATCCGGCGGCGGCGACGGCTGGGCCGATGTCTGGAAACGCGGCTACTTCGGCTGGGAAAACAAAAAGCCGGGCCGCGACCTTGCCACCGCCCTGCATCAGCTTACCGACTACGCCCTGCAACTGGAAAACCCGCCGCTCCTCGTCGTCTCCGACCGGGAGCGCATCATCATTCACACCGCCTTCACCGGTTACCCGGACGAACCGCGCGAAATTCGTATCGAAGAACTCATCGATCCCGAAAAACGGCAAATTCTGCGCTGGGTCTTCACGGACCCCCAAAAACTCCGTCCGGAAAAATCCACCGCCACCATCACCGCTGAGGCCGCCGGGCACTTTGCCGGACTCGCCAGAAACATGCGCGAACGCGGGCTTGACGGCCAGCGTGTCGCTCATTTTCTGGTTCAATGCCTGTTTAGCATCTTTGCGGAAGATGAAAACCTGCTCCCCGGCAGCGTCTTTACCGAAATCCTCAAAAGCGCCGGCAGCGACGCCGACAAGGCCGGCAAACGTATCAACAAGCTCTTCACCGCCATGCAGCAAAAAACCGGCGGTGAATACGGCGATCACGACATCGCCTGGTTCAACGGCGGTCTCTTCAAAACTATTGATGTTCCCGTTTTGACCACAGATGATCTGGCCGCGCTGTACGCCGCCGCAGCCAACATGGACTGGCGAGCCATTGATCCCACTATCTTCGGCACACTCTTCGAACGCGGCCTCGATCCTGCCGCCCGTGCCCCGCTCGGCGCTCACTACACCGATACCGGCACCATCGCCAAGCTCATCCGTCCGCTGATTACTGAGCCTCTGCTGGCCAAATGGCAGACCGTTAAAGCAGTTATTGCTGCCGGGCAAGGCAAAGGCCCGCGCACCAGGGAATACAAGGAAGCCCGCGCCGCCTACCAAGGCTTTCTGCTGTTTCTCCATCTCTTTCAGGTGCTCGACCCCGCCTGCGGATCGGGGAATTTTCTCTACCTGGCCCTCAAGGCCCTGCGCGATCTGGAGAAGCAAGTCCACATCGAAGCGCGGGAACTGGGACTTGAAGCCGAACTCTTGATGCAAACCGGGCCGCACAACATTCGCGGAATCGAAATCAACGAATTTGCCGCCGAACTCGCCCGCGTCACCGTCTGGATCGGCGACATCCAGTGGTGCCGTCGCAACGGACGTGAAATCGCCCGAGATCCCATCCTGCGCCCCCTGGACGGCATCGAGCACCGCGACGCGCTGCTCAACCCCGACGATAGCGAGGCCGCCTGGCCGAAAGCCGATGTCATCGTCGGCAATCCGCCTTTTCTGGGCGACAAGATGATGCGCGGCGAACTGGGCGACGCCTACGTCGAACGGCTGCGCCGGCGTTTTGAAGGCCGTGTACCGGGCGGCGCCGATCTGGTGACCTATTGGTTCGAGAAAGCGCGGGCGCAGATCGAAGCGGGAAATGCAAGGGCGGCGGGACTGGTCGCCACCAATTCCATTCGTCAGATACGCAACCGCGCCGTGCTGGAACGGATTCTTGCGAGCACTCGCATCTTCGAGGCGTGGTCGGACGAGGATTGGGTGAACGAAGGGGCTGCCGTGCGGGTCAGCCTGGTCTGTTTTGGGCAGGGCAGCAGCACGCGGCTCGACGGAAATTCCATGACCGCTATCCATGCCGATTTAACGGGCAGCGCCCAGGGAGAAGAAACGTCTGACCTTACCCAGGCCCTGCCGCTCCCCGCCAACAAAGGACGCTCATTCTTCGGAATTTGTCTGGCCGGTCCTTTCAAAGTAGACACCGCCACGGCCCTCAAATGGCTTAAGGAAAGCGGCAATCCGAACGGACGCCCCAACAGCGACGTCGTGCGGCCCATCTACAACGGTTCCGACATCACCCGGCGCTGGGCGGGCAACTGGGTGGTGGACTTCGCCGGGATGGATCTGGCTGCGGCCGCCGATTACCTCACACCCTTCGCCTATGTGGAGAATAAGGTGAAGCCGGTACGCATAACCAACAACCGTGCGGCCAGAGCGGAAAAATGGTGGCAGCATGGTGAAAAGCGGCCGGCGCTGCGCGCCGCCCTGCATGGCCTCACCCACTACATCGCCACTTCGGAAACCGCCAAGCACCGCTTCTTCGTCAAATTTCCAGTGGAGGTAGCGCCTGAACACAAGCTAATCGTCATCCCGCGCCAAGACGATGTGACGCTTGGCATACTATCCTCACGCATCCATTGCTTATGGGCGATTGAAAACGGAGGACGTTTGGGCGTTGGAAATGACCCAGTCTACAACTCAAGTCTATGCTTTGAAACCTTCTCCTTCCCGCCCGGATTCGACCTCAAGGCGAAGGCCGCTCCCGAAGGCGAACCGTTCGCCGCAATCGCCGAAGCCGCCGCCGACCTCGATGCCTGGCGGGAAAAATGGCTTAACCCGGAGGGCTGGCTGGACTGGGAGAGCACGCAGGAAGAACAAAACGCCGGTTTTCCGCCCCGACCGGTCCCCAAGCCGGAGTACACTGCGGCCTGGAAGAAGCGCACCCTGACCAACCTCTACAACGAAATGCCCGCCGGGCTGAAACTGCGCCAGGAAAAACTTGATCGGGCCGTCGCCGCTGCATACGGCTGGGAGGATTACACCCCGGACATGTCCGACCGAGAAATCCTCCGCCGTCTCCTGGCGCTGAACAGGGAGCGGGTCAAGCCAAGGGAGCGGACATAAGGAAGGAAAAACCACCGGTCATGCTGAAAGACATCGAAGATGCGTTCGAGAGATAGAAAGAGTTTCTATATTACTACTGGCACTGTCGATCGATGACCAACGCGACTTGACCGGACACCCTTTGCAGGATGGTATGAGGGATAAATAAACCGATGACAAAGAGCACGGACGGTAAGGCATCTACCACAAGATTGGATTACTTGTTGGAATGCCTCCTTTCCTTAGGGGCTACAGGACCTAATGGATTCGAAGGGCTTATCCGTGTTTTACTTGAAAAATGGACCAACCAAACATTTCGTCTTGCAAGATCAGGAAGCCAATCAGGAAAAGACACGACATCCGAGAATCCGAATGGATGTGTCATTGCCGCGGAAATGAAGCGATATGAGGAAGGGACTTCGTTAAGCCGTCGGATGCTCTTAGGTGAACTTTCAGAAGTGATCACGGGTCTTCCCGATTTAGAACTTTGGGTGCTCAGCACAACTAAGGAAATTGGGGATAAAGAGGCAGAGGGCATTCGTGAGTTGTCCGAAAGGCTCGATGTAGAAACTCTCATCATAGATTCCCGTTCCACCGGTATAGGACCGATTCAAGCCTTTTGCGCGAAATATCCGGACATCACTTTGAATTTTTGCATTGTCAATGGGGATCATATTGATTCAGAAAAATTAAGTACCTACCTGAATGATATTCAGGTGCATCCAGCATACGCTGACGCAGCAGATAGCCTAAAACGAATGTTGGATGCAACCCTCCTTGGTCGAAGTCAGACTCGCCAAGACTCGTTACGATGGCTCACAAAGCAGGTTAATAGCCGAGTCCAGTCATGGGCTGTCTTCCGCCAAGATATCGCTTTGCATGATGGAAATCGGGTACCTGCCATTGATCGGACTAAACATAATGAGCAATTTGATGATTGGTGGCAGAACAAAAGAACGAAGAGTCCGCACTGCATCCTCTTGGGAGAAGAGGGTACTGGTAAGACATGGGCTATAATCTCGTGGCTAATGACGCGTTTCCGAGAAAACAATGGGCCGATCGTCTTGCCCGTGACTTCCTCCCAGCTCACATCAGCAACCGATCTTCAAACACTCCTTGCCGGCATCCTTGAAAACCGCTTTGGTAAATCCATCACATTTTGGCTGAGGCGTATAAACCATTGGCTGGAACAGGCGGCTTCAAATGGTCCCATATTCCTGCTTTGCCTTGACGGCCTGAACGAAAAACCAGATTTCCCATGGAAAGCCATCATATCACAATCTGTTGCTGAGGCGTGGATTGGTAAGATTGCAATTTTAATGACAAGCAGGCCAGAATACTGGAAAGAACACGTATCTTATGGTGTGTCGGGTATCCAAATTATTACTACAGAAGGATACGGCGACGAGGAGCTGAAAATCATCCTTGGGAGAGCTATGCTGAAGATTGAGCAGATACCGAAAGAGCTTTACTCGTTAATCAAGAAACCACGGTATTGCGATTTGGTCGTCCAGCATTTCTCTGAAATGGTAGCATCAGGAGATCTGACAATAGATAGACTGCTCTATGAAGACTATAAGGATCGCACTGCGAGGAAACAAAATCTTCCCGTTTCTGATGCAGAATTTAACCAAATTCTGTGTAGCTTTGCTCAGCAACATCTAAATGGCGTTAATGGCTTCAGTAAGGCAGAGTTAATACCTTTTCTCCCCACTACCGGCGATCGTACCCTTATTCAAGAAATCATCGATGGTGGCCTTCTTGTGCCAACAGGAAAGCAATCTACCCCCTATCGAGTGGAGAACCGACGGCTCATTTACGGCCTCGGTATGCTGTTGGCTGATGATCTCAAGGAGATAGGAGATAAATCAATAGACTACATAGCCGATCGCATACAGGCGTGGTTGGAACCCCAGTCTGATATGGAGATGAAGGTACAAATCACCGGGGCGGCGGTTTTTTTCAGCACTATTGATACCACTTATCCTCAAAGCGCTCGTAGGGCATTGCTTCGCGCCTGGATTGGATCGCGCAACATGTCGGAAGGGCAGGAACGTGTCATTGGGGCCTATATATCTGACTGCGCGGACGATCTTCTTGCCATTACTGACGATTTTTGGCGATCGTCCAGTGAAGATGGGCTTTCCCACGAACGATTGGCAAATGTTTTTCTCAAACATCGTGATGATCCGAAGGTCAAACCTCATCTCATCCAAGCCACCAAGCGATGGATGAGTTACGTCAATACCAATGGCCAGCTTCTTGAACGAGGGGGCGATAACAAACGTCTGGAAGAACTAAACAGGGCAATACTTGATCGACTAGGCCAGGAACCAAAAGTTGGCGATACTGTCACTTTTCATGGAAGGTCATTTCCTGTGACCGATGATGATGGGCTGCTTCGTCTTGCTCGATTTGCTCTTCTTATTATATCCGGAGGAGACCGACTTCCGTTTATTGAAGCATTTTACTACTGGTCAATCTCGCGACGACTCATGGGAAGACATGCGGAATTGGAAGAAGCCTCGTGGGTGCTACAGCTCGCGGATGAAGACCTGTGGGCTGCCTTTGCACCCACCTTAAATGAGATGGCAACATCCGAAAACGATACGATAAAGAAGGCAGCAGATCTTCTTTTAACATGTCTCGGCAATCGAGAGGCTCTTGCACTGAAGGAAAAACATTTGGCCAATCTTTATCCTTTACCGGAGTGGTGGATTGAGCATCTACAAGATCCATGTAAGAGTATCTTTGCTCTCCAGCGCAGTGGATTTGAACCATGCATGGCAAGGGAGGATCTTGACATCAAACATCTCCTTTGGAAGATCGATAAGAAGTACCTGCCCGACCCTCAACTAAGAGCCCCTGAATCTTTCATAGGGCGTATTGCTGACGAGACATTAACGCTTCCAGTGAGTGGTTATAGGACGGCTTTTGGAACAACGAGCGAAGACTGTAAAATTGAACAATTCGAGACAGCCCTGGCCCGGTTTGCCCCTTCAATCTTTGGCGATTTGATGCGGAAGATTGTGCAAAGCATCAGGCAAAGAAACGAAAAAACCAGAAAACCGCTACTTACCATCCTCCCCCGCTTGGGGCTTATCCTACGCGATCCTGAGATCGCCATAATCCGAGAAACAATTTCTACGCAAATCAACACAGCAGAAGAAGAAACTGAGAAAAACTCCTTTAATTATGGAAAATATGCTGAAGCCGAAGCGGCTCTTGCTCTCGTTATGCATTTAGATCCGGTGGACGTGGCGGAGTTAATTCTTGGGAGGCCCGACGAAGCAGTGGATCTTGTACCTCTTGAACATTGGTTTGAACTGCTGCCTGATCAAACCATAGTCAGCTATCTTGATCGATTGCTGGTTGAACCCAATGAAACGTATATAACCAGGCTCCTATGGATCTTGTGCGAATCGCAGCCCTCATTGACCGATGGACAGCGTCATCGCATAATGCAGCTCATTGAGAGTGGTGATGAGATTTTGCGCTTTTCTGCCATCCGATTTACGTGGGCAACGAAAGACAAGGAATTGATAAAGTGCATATTAACAAATAGTTATTCTTTGCTTCATCCCGAAAAGAGCCAGGCGGATAATTTCATTGCTGAGATTCTATGCCGTTATGGGAACGAATTCCATTTCGATCAACTTAGCCAAAGACTGCCGCTCTCCAGACTTGGCTGGGCTATACATCGGAGAGGATTTCAGCCTGAGGAAATAACAGTATATGCCCAATGTCTCAATTCTGTATGTAATAAACTTGTTGGGTGTAAAGACATCGTAGGAGACCGTCTCATTAATGCAATTATTAACCTGTCCGATGATTTGGATGTTTCTTTTAAACAGTATCAAGAAGTGCCGGCTGACAAAACGGTCCATTTCATTTCATCCGCATTAACCTGGGGAAGCCCTCCATCACTTTCTCCCGACGATTGTAAACGTCTTATGACGCAGGAATCTGCTGAACAGTTCCGGGAACGACAGCGTGCTTTCCGCGAAAAGATTGAGAGACTGACGTCGCAAGACGAAACTAGGTGGCAGTCAGATCAGTTCAATACAGATGTATTGGAACGGATTTGCCGCGATTATCCCCAGATGGTCGAGACTTGGGTTAATGGAGTGGGGGAGAACGATAAGGCATTGTTTTTGTGTGAAGGGTTCTACCAATCTTTGTGCGCTGCGCTGGCTAACGAAGAACCGTCTTTAGGATTTAAACTCTGGCATTTAATTCAGAGCAGGCCTGTTTTAATCCACTTTATGGAATCCAGAGCCCGAACCGATTGGATGACTTGCCTTCCCTTCGCAGCACGGCCTTCAGAAAAAGCAAATATGGCCAGAAGGGACCTGCTTGATCGATGCTATAGTGATATCGAACTCTTGAAATTAGCGAATGCAGCCGGTGCGTACGCTCGCGAAGATTGGATTGTTGAAGAGGCACGTCAGTTGATCAGGTCACCTTTTCTGTGGCGGCGTGTGAAAGGCCTCATGTTATTTTGCCTGGCCAATACAGAAGGCAATATCGATGAAATGATTTCTCTTTCTGACATTCATGGAACATGGGTTGAGGAACGCATTCCCACTATTCGCTATTATCATTCAAGAAATATCTGGGCAAAATATTGGTACAGCCGCTTTCTTTCTATAGAAGATAATGACGAGGCATTTGCCAGCTATCACCTGTTTTTGAAATGTGCAGACCGCAGATGTTACCTTTGGATGGATAGATTCGAAAAAGTAGGAGAATTGAACCACACATCTATTCCAAGCAGGATTAAGTTCTGCATTACCAATGAAGAACAGCTTAAGCGGGCAGTTGAAGAAAACGAGAAGGACCTTAAAAATCATTTTCTAACGGTCAAGTTCGACAAAGGTCAATTATTACCGTTCATGACAGCGGCATGAAAGATCATATCAGACCCTGATATTTCGTTCTTCCAAGATCGTCCGCTGGATCGTCAACGTATGACTCTCCGTTGCCTGGCCCGACTTCTCAAGCCGAAGTTGTGGACCGTCATCAAAGGTAATCTCGATCCCGGTAATGCTGAGTGGATGGGCGTAGGAGCCAGTGTTGTAATAGCTCCCGTCGGGTTAGAGCTTGATTAGGACCCTGTTCAATACCAATAGATCCTGGATAAAATAGGATTTGACATTTTTCCACTACATCGATAGATTATATCTATGAAAGTAGCGGAAAAAGATATTGTTGTCCACGGAATGCTGGACGACGAATACGGGCGCTGCCGCGAGGTCATCGAGGCTCTTCTCGCCAAAGTGGTAAACTATCCCAAGGGCGCCCTCAATGTCCGCAGGAAACAGAATAAGGGAAAAGAGTACGTCTATCATTACCTTGTCCGGCGCGACGGGAAGAAGATCATTAACCGGCACATATCTGAAAAGGAACTGCCGGAACTTCAGAAGCTTATGGAAGAGCGGGAAAAATGCCGGAAGGAGATACGGGCGTACAAGAAACGCATGGCCTATCTGGAAAAGCTTTTGAACAAACCGAATCCGGGAGGTGGCCGTCACGAACTTGCTGCCCGATAATATCTGCCGTAACGAGTCGGATCGGCAGTATCTTCCGGAGAATGTGGCCTGTATCGTTGGCGATATCAGGAACAGGGATCATCTGGATCAAGCTGTGGCCGGCGCGGATGTGGTGATCTGTGCCTTCGGTCCGCGTGAGCCATACAAGGAAGTCTTTTGCGGCGACGTTACCGGCAATGTTATTGAATCCATGAAAAAACATGATGTTGACAGGTTGCTCTTACTATTTTTTTCTGTCCGCTCCTGCTGCTGTTTATTAAGATATACCTGACGTCCCCTGTGCCCATGAACCGGGCACAGTGGTTAGTGAAGCAGAGGCTTTTACCCGCCGCTGGCAAATTCCTTTTCAATCCTGAGCATGGCCTCTGCCAAACGATTGTCGGGCACCGTGAGCGAGATGCGGACATAGCCTTCCCCGTACTGGCCATAGGCATTGCCTGCCGCCACCACGACCGCCGTTTTTTCAAAGAGCCGGTTCGTAAATTCCAGGGCCGTCATACCGGCCGGTACGGGCACCCAGAGATAAAATGTACCCTTCGGGGGATTAAAATTGATCCCGATCCGCCGGAGCGTTGCCAGCACCAGCTCCCGGCGCTTACCATAGATATTCAGCATCTTGCTGATATTATTTGTTTCCTGCTTCAAGGCCAGGATCGCGGCATACTGGATGGGGTTAAAGATGCCCGAGTCGGTGTTTTCCTTGACCTTGCTCATCGCGGCAATCAGGTCGGTATTTCCTGCTGCCATGCCGATCCGCCAGCCTGTCATGTTGTAGGGCTTGGAGAGCGAATTTAATTCCACGCCCACTTCCTTGGCTCCCGCAGCCGTTAAAAAGCTTAACCGCTCCTGGCCGTCGAAAAGTATCTCGCTGTACGGATTGTCATAGCAGACGGCAATATTGTGGGCCTTGGCAAAAGCGACGGTCCGGTCGAAAAATTCCCTGTTGGCGCAGGCGCCCGTGGGATTGTTCGGGTAATTGAGGAACATCGCCGTGGCCTGCGACAGAATATCCGCGGGAATATCTTCGTAAACGGGCAAATAATTATTTCTGGCCAGGATCGGCATATTGTAGGGAATACCGCCGCCCATCAGGATACTGGAACGGTAGGCGGGATAGCCGGGGTCCGTCATCAGCACCACTTCGCCACTGTTGACGCGGGCCAGGATGAAATGGTGGCAACCTTCCTTGGAACCGATCAGCGCGAGCACTTCATCGGCGGCATTCAGAGCTACACCGTAACGCTCCTGATACCAGCGGGCCACCTCCTGCCGGAAGGCCAGCATGCCCTTTTCCTCGTCCGTCGGGTAGCGGTGATTTTCCGGATCCCGTGCCCGGAGACTTAATTCATCAATAATGCCGGGCGGTGTGGGCTCCACGGGATCACCGATGGCGAGGCTGATGACATCCACCCCCTCGGCCCTGGCCTTCGCAATCTTCTTTCTCAATTCCATAAACAGGTACGGCGGTATCTTGGTTAAACGTTCGGCTGTCTGCAAAATATCTTCTCCTTTACTCTCTTTTTATTTTTTGTAGGCTTCTTCCCACAGCAGGCCCTGATAAACTACTTTGGCGCCGCCCTCGAGATAAACGTTGCCGTAGCCGGCGGCTGTCTCCTCAAAATAAATCTTCAACCTCTCGCCACTCTGCACGATCACCTCCACGGGGGAGGACGTCAGACCTTTCCGGGCCGAGACCAGCGCGGCGGCCACGGAACCGGTGCCGCAGGCCAGGGTTTCATCTTCTACGCCCCTTTCATAGGTGCGCACGGCAATGGTATGGCCGTCCAGTACCCGGACAAAATTGGCATTCGTGCCTGCCGGCTGGTAATGCTCATGGTAACGGATCATACGGCCGGCGCCAAAAACATCAAAACTCTCCAGGTCATCCACGAAGTGAATAACATGGGGGACGCCGGTATTGATGCTGCTGACGGGAAGCGACCCGGATTCTGTCTGCAGATCATGATGCAATTCCAGGCGCGTAGGTTCGGTCAGGCGCAGTTTTACCGTCTCCCCGCTCACGGTGGCATCTATAATGCCGGCCACCGTTTCAAAGGACATTTGCGCCGGGGCAATTCCCTTGAGGAAGGCAAAGCGGGCGGCGCAGCGGCCGCCGTTGCCGCACATCTCCACCTCGCTGCCGTCGGCGTTGAAAAAACGCCAGCGGAAATCAGCACAGGTTGATTTCTCAATGATGATCAGGCCGTCCGCCCCCACTGATCCTTTCCGGGCGCAAAGGGTTTGGACAAATTCGATCAGGTCGGAAACCGTAAGCTCGCAGTTGCGGTTGTCAATCAGGATGAAATCGTTCCCGCTGCCGCTCATTTTATAAAATTCAATCAAATCACACCTCTTATTATTTCCAAAGCTTGCCTGCCCGATGGAAACTCGTAGATTTTGTGCGGCGAGTATATGAAAATAGCTTCCGTGTGTCAAGATGTTGGGAGACAATTTGGCAGACAATTAATGATCAGATCCGCATAGCTGTCCGCCGCCCCGCTGTTGGACGCCACCAAACGACGTCCCGCTTCACCCCGCCGGGCCATAGCTGACGGATCGGCCATCATCTTCAGGATGCCCGTAAGCAGCTCGTCGCCATCGTGCACGGTAATCCCGGCGCCCGCGTTTTCCAGAAGAGCCATTTCCTCACGGAAATCATCCATGAAGGGACCGTAAAAAACTATCTTGCCCCAGGCGGCAGCCTCCATGATATTCTGCCCGCCCTTAGGAACCAGGCTGCCTCCGCAAAAAACCACCGTGGCCAGGCCATATACCTTGAAGAGTTCACCAATGACATCCACAACTATCACGCGCTCATCGCTGCGCTGCCTACCGCCCATGATCTCGGCCAAAGTGATTATGTCTCCCAGCCCGGCCTCACGGGCCAAGGCAAGGACGGATGGCGCCCGCTCGACGTGGCGCGGCACTACAATCAGTTTACATGCGGGATAGGTGTGCAGAATCTTTCTGTAAACTCCGATGATAATCGCTTCCTCTCCCTCATGGGTGCTGCCGGCCACCAGGACCGGATCGTCGGCTCCGACATTCAGGCGGTTTTGCATCTCCGCCAGCAGGGCGGCGGAGGTTTGCGCCGCCAGACTATCGTACTTCGCATTGCCGCAGACCGTTAACCGGTCCGGCGGCGCTCCTATACTCCGGAAACGCTCCGCATCAAGCCCGGAAATAACGCCGACCCCGGCGAAGCTATCAAGGATGCCCTTCCAGAAAAAACGTGTCAGCTTATAGCGGCGGAAAGAACGAGGAGAGAGACGACCGTTGGCCATCACAACGTTAACCCGGCGCTCCCGGCAGTAACGGATAAAATTCGGCCATAATTCGGTCTCCGTAAGCACGAAGATGTCCGGACGCACGGCCTTGATTGCCCGGCGGACGGCGCAGGGGATGTCGAGGGGATAGTAAATCAAGGCGTTGGTGGCGGGAACGATCCGGCGGGCCATTTCCTGACCCGTATCCGTAGTTGTGGAAAGGATGATCGCCGCTCCGGGCAGCCGCTTCCGGAGAGCGGCAATGATGGGAGCGGCCACGGTAACTTCACCGACCGAAACGGCGTGAAACCACAGGCGGGGACTGCCGGTCAGATCGGCAAGGATGGCGGGCGGCAGAAAGCCGAGGCGCTGGCCGAATCCCCGCCGATATTTCCCCGTTCGCATCATCTTGACCGCATACCAGGGGACCAGAAACAGGGCGGCGACCCATAAGAAAACATTATACAGTAGCAACATGCAGTGCCTTTGCAATTACCTCTCCCGATAAAATTACTAAACACCGAGGATGGCTTCAGTATCACGCCAATCAGGGAAAGTGCAAGCAAAAGAGGGACACTACCGGGGAAGATAAGGCCATACGATGGCCTTGAAAATTAAAATGACTTGAATAGCGGGCAATATCTGTTATATAGTCCGAGTAGCCCCCATGCTCGGCGCGGGCACAACGAAACATGAAAATCCCCCCTTAACCCCCCTTTGGTAAAGGGGGGATGGGGGATTTTCATATAAAATCAAAGGTAAAGGAAAACCATGAAGAAAATTGCCCCTTCCATTCTTTCCGCCGATTTCAGCCGCCTGGCCGAAGAAATTGCGGCCGTTGAAAAGGCCGGCGCCGACCTGATCCACATTGATGTCATGGACGGGCACTTTGTCCCCAACATTACGATTGGCGCCGGCGTCATTGCGGCGCTGCGTAAGACGACCCACCTCCCCTTTGATGTGCATCTGATGATTGAAAATGCCGACCGCTATATAGAGAGCTTCGTACAGGCGGGCAGCGATATTATAACGGTTCATGTCGAAGCGACGCATCACATCCACCGCACTGTCACCATGATCAGGGAGCTGGGCGTCAAGGCCGGCGTTTCCCTGAACCCGGCCACCCCCCTCGGGCAGGTGGAGGAGATCCTTGCGGCAGTGGATCAGTTGCTCATTATGACGGTAAACCCCGGGTTTGGCGGGCAAAAATTTATTGCCGGCGTACTCCCCAAAATACGCCGTGCGAAGGAAATGATCAACGCGACTGCGCCTGCCGTTTTAATCGAAGTGGATGGGGGGGTTACGCTGGACAACGTGGCTGCCATCGCGGCAGCCGGGGCAGATATTCTGGTTGCCGGCGCTGCGGTTTTCGGGCAGGGCAATTACGCCCAGACGATCGGAAAGATGAAGGCGCTGCTCAATAGCTAAATTTAAGCAGGGGCAGGTTTGACGACCTCGTCAAAAGTCGAAAATGCCCCAAAATCGTCATTCCGGTGAAAACCGGAATCCAGTAATTTCAACGCGTTACAAAAATTCTGGACACCGGTTTTCACCGGTGTGACGACTTTTGACGAGACCATCAGGTTTGAAATCTGCCCCTACTTATCTATCCTACTTGCTGTAATCATAGACGCCTTTGCCGGTCTTGCGGCCCAGACGCCCCGCTCGCACTAACTTCCTCAGCAAGGGGGCTGGTTTGTACTTGTCTCCCAATTCCCGATGCATCCCTTCCATGATATGGAGCAGCGTGTCGTTGCCGATCAGATCGGCCAGGGCCAGGGGCCCGATCGGATGATTGCAACCCAGGACCATGCCCTTGTCAATATCTTCGGCGCTGGCCACTCCCTCTCCGAGGGTAAAATAGGCCTCGTTGATCATCAGGCAGAGGATCCTGTTAACCGCAAATGCCGGCGCCTCGTTGACGATGATTGCCTCCTTGCCAAGCGCCTTCCCCCAAGCCAGGGCGGTTTCCAGCGTTTCAGCAGAAGTTTCGTAGCCCTTGATCACCTCCAGGAGCTTCATGACCGGGACCGGATTGAAAAAATGAGTGCCGATAAAACGCGTCGGCCTCTTGGTAATGGTCGCCATTTCCGTAATACTGAGCCCCGAGGTGTTGGTAAAGAAAAGGCAATGGGAGGGCACAACAGCCTCCAGCTCCGCATACACCTTCTTTTTGACGTCCATCACTTCGATGATGACTTCCACCACTACATCGGCGTCTCCCGCCGCTTCCTTGATGTCAAGGGTGGGTTTGATCCGACCCATGATGGTATCCATCTCGGCCTGGGTTCTTCTGCCTTTTTCCACATCGCGGCTCAGATTTTTACTGATCGCCTTCATGCCGCCATCAATAAATCTCTGCTCTATGTCCCGCATGGTCACCCGAAAACCTGCCTGCGCACAGACCTGGGCGATACCATTGCCCATCAAACCAGCCCCTAAAACACATACTTTTTTAATCTCCATTGTCTTGCTCCTTCCTGTACCTGTGTAAAGTTGTTTTTTCTCACGTACCACTATTAATGCAAACACACTTCCGCTAAAAAACGCTCCAGCATAAGCTGGGGATTTCTTCCCGTTGATCGCAGGGCCAGGTCCATATCGGCCAGATATTCCAGATGCCCAAGGAGGACATCGTAAGGAAAAAGCCCCGCATTCTTGAGCATGCGATAGACTGCATAGGGATGCTGCCCACACAGGCTGCCCACACCTTCTTTATCCTTGCCGCCCAAAGCCTTGATCGCCGGGTAAGTGCTCGCCTGAAACCGGCTATAGTCCATACCGGGTTTATAAGACGTAAGTTTCCCGGACTTCAACAGCAACTGGGCGTAAAGAAGCAGGCGAATCTCCCGGGTGAGCATTTTCATGATGACTAAGTGATGAACGCCCTGCTCCAGCAGATCCTTCAGGATGATAAGCGCCTGCGGCAGTTTTCTCTCCACGAGGGCGGCCGTTAATTCAAAAACCGTATCCTCTTTCGATTTCCCGATCGCCGCTTCCACATCGCGCGCCTCTATCGTGGTCGCGCCGCCGGTATATATGGAAAGCTTTTCCAGGGCCAACATGGAGTCGCGCAGATCAAACCCTGTCTTTTTGCCGATGGCCTCCCAGGCGGCCGGCGTTAATTTCTTGCCCCTCTGGTCCAGGAACTCCTGTGCCGCCTCGAGCAGCAGGAACTTTTGTTTCGCTTCATTCTTGGCCTGGGGGAAGTAAAGCACTTTCCCGGAGGCGGATATTTGCTTGAAGATCTGCTTTCTTTTGTCAACCGCCGCCGCCGTTAATATGAGAATGTTACCCTCCGGCAATCCTCCGGCCAGAACTTTGCTCAGGCCTTCCAGATTATCCCCGGCCGACGCGGCTGTTTCCATACCGCGTTCCACACAAATTGCGACCACCCCGGGCAGCCATTTTTCCCTGTCCTCGCCGCTGTCGCCTTCCACCGTCTTCTGCCATTCCGAATCGCCAATCCTTTTCCAGGCCCCATCCTGAAAATCGGCCAGTTTCCAGCCCGTCAGCTTGAGAAATTGGAGAAAATCGCCAGCCGCCTGCGTGGGGTTGGTATCTAAGCGCTCGCGAATCTTTTGGATAAGGCCGGGTAAAATCTTCCGGGATTGGAAAAGAGTGGTATTCTTTACGGCCACAATCTTCCGGCCGGGCAACAGCGGCACGGTAAGGAGGGACTGGCAAATGGCGGCGAAATCCTCCTGCCCTCCTTCCACGTAGAAAAGGTTCAGCTCCCGGTCCGCCGGGGGAAGAAGTAGCTCAATGATCTTGTTCAGCCCTTCCTGGATCAGGTATTCTTCTTCTCCATAGAGCAGGTAGCAGGGGGCAATATCGCCCTGTTTGATGCTGTTTAAGACCCTCGGTAAGGTTTCCGTGCTTTCGCCCGGTTGCATGTCCATCAGTCAGCTCAGACAATAACATATTTCTTGATATATTTTACCACTTCCTCTGGTTCATCAATAAGCTCGAACAGGGCCAGGTCAGACGGGGATATCTTATCGTCCCGCAGCATGGTCGCCTTGATCCAGTCTATCAGCCCCCCCCAGAATTCACTACCCATCAGGATGACAGGGAAGCTTTTTATCCGCTTGGTCTGGATCAGGGTCAGGGCCTCGAACAGTTCATCGAGGGTACCAAAACCGCCCGGCAATACTACGTAAGCCATGGCATACTTGACAAAGAAGACCTTGCGAATAAAAAAATACCGGCAATCAAGATTGATATTGGCATAGGGATTGGGTTTCTGCTCGAACGGAAGATGGATGTTCATCCCCACGGATTTGCCCCCGGCTTCCGCGGCGCCTCTATTGCCAGCCTCCATGACGCCCGGACCGCCGCCAGTTATGATGCTGAATCCCTCTTCCGCGAGCCGATGGGCCAGATATTGCGTCTTTTTATAATAGGGGTCATCCGGTTTGACGCGGGCCGAACCAAAGATGGAGACCGCATTGCCCAAATCGGAAAGCGACTCGATCCCATCTACAAACTCGGCCATGATGCGAAATATGCGCCATGATTCCTCGACGGACAGGGCATCTATCAGGTATTGTTTCTCAGTCAAAGCACCTACCCCATGTTAAACGGGCCCTAACCCCGCCAAGCGGGATAAGCAAGTTTACGAAAGCAGTTTCCGCTAACCCCGATGAACGGGATAAGTAAGTTTACGAATTTACTTTCTTGCTGAAAGCAAATTCTAACTTACTAAAAGCGCAGAAAATGCTTTCTAACTTGCTAAAACGTTCGCCGTCTCTGCACCTTGGCTAATCTTCGTCTCGCCTCGATGGCTTTGCGTTTTTTCTTGACCGATGGTTTCTCGTAAGCCCTGCGCACCTTCAGTTCCTTGAAAAGGCCGCTTTTCGACAATTTATTCTTCAGAATCTTTAAGGCCTTCTCGACGTCATTATCAAATACTTTTACTTCCAATCCCAGTCCTCCTTATTTACCATATGTAAAGAGATACGCTCCCTGTTTGCATTCTCTCAGGCGTTTGGCCGCCTGTATCGGCCTTCCAACGTACTCAAAACGTTTATCGGCATTTGGGCATAAAAAAAGGGCAGTACGGCATTGCACTAAACTTAGTGCCGTCGTCTACCCTAACTGTGGCAAATATATTAAATCACGCTCCTTACTCGGCCCTTGCTTGGCCTTTATTCGGCGATGATACGCTCCAACGCCCCCAGAAACATCCCGTTTTCCCTCTGGGTTCCTACTGTTACCCGCATACAGTTTTTAAAGTTACCGGCAGTAGGGAAATGTCTGACCATAATCCCCTGTTCACGTAGGGAAGCGTATACTCTATTCGTATCATAAAGGCAACCAAAAAAAATAAAATTTGCCGCCGAGGGGTAGGGCCGAATGCCCGGCAATTGTTGCAAGGCGGAAAATAACTGCTCTCTCCCCCTGACAATCTCCGCTGCCTGCGCTAAGAATACCGCCTCATGATCAAGGTAGAACCCGGCTGCGGCCTGGGATAAGGAGTTGATGTTGTATGGCAGCCTCACCTTGTTCAGTTCGTTCACCAAGGAGGACGCGCCGATCAAAAAACCAATCCGGAGCGCCGCCAGACCCATTTTAGACAAGGTCTTCAGAATGACCAGATTTTCATATTTTTCCAGGAGCGGCAGAAAAGTCTGTCCGGAAAAATTGCCATAGGCTTCATCCACGACGATTAGTCCGGGCGTCTTTTCCAACAGTGCTTCCATTTTTTCCCGGGAGAAGCAATTTCCGGTGGGGTTATTCGGAAAGCTCAAAAAAACCAGCCCGGGCGCATAAACATCCATCAGTTCCAGCATGGCCGGCAGGTCGAGGTCGCAGCCGTTCTCCAGCGGCGCTTCTATGACCGTATGCCCGTTATTCACGGAGCTGATCCGGTACATCGCAAAAGTGGGAACAGGCGTCATGACGCGGGTAGGGGCGAGAGATGTACAGAGTACCTGGATCATCTCGTTAGACCCGTTGCCGGCGATAAGCATATCCTCCGCAACGCCGTAATTAGCCGCAAACCTGGCCAGCAGTGTGTGAGAACCGGCTCCGGGATACCGATTTAACGACACACGACCCAGAGCCGCCATGAATTCATCATGGAGTTCGGCCGGAAGGGAAAAAGGACTTTCATTGGCATCCAGCTTGATCGGCAAGATGGAGGTCTCGGCGACATAGGCCTTCTGCCCCCGTACCTCGTTTTTGATAAGATCATCCAAACGCATCGGCAAGATTGGCTACCTTTCTTAGAGAATTATGGAAAAATTACCGCATCCAGAATTCAGTCAACATCAACTTCCGCTTCCTCGGCCAGAAACTCATTGTATTCGGCCAGATCCAGCAAGTCACTCAACTCCTCCTCAAACTCCACTTCCACAACGATCATCCATCCCGTATCGTGGGGATCACTGTTGACAACACCGATGTCATCCAGAAGGTCTTCATTCACGGCGACAACCTCGCCGCTGACAGGGGAAACGAGATCTGTCACCCCTCTGGCGGCGGCCTCAATGGCGCCGAAGGGTTCATCCCGTTCGAGGTAGGATTCCACCTCGGGCAATTCGATGGAAACAGCCTCGCCCAATTCTTGCTGGGCATAATCGGTAATGCCGATCGTGGCCAAATGGCCCTCAAGCCTTACCCATACATGTTCACGACTGAACAGCAAGTCATCCGAAAATACTTTCATGGCATAATATCCTGTGTTTTTATTATAATACGGTTAAATTCTTGGGTACGCTGGTTAATACCTCGCAATCATGCTCCCGCACCAGAACCGTATCCTCGATCCTGATCCCCCATTGGCCGGGGAGATAAACCCCCGGCTCAATAGTCACTACCATCCCGGCGGCCAGAGTCGCCTGCGAAGAGGCCGCAATCCGGGGCGGCTCATGCACATCAAGCCCGATGCCATGCCCCGTCCCGTGAGAAAAAAAGCGTCCCAGACCGGCTTTCTCCATGCAGTCCCGGGCAATATGGTCAATCTCCGCGCAGGCGACCCCTGCCTTTACAGCCGCCAGCGCCCGGTCATGGGCGACTCGGACTATCTCATAGACCTCCTGGAACCGGGCAGACGCCTGGCCCAATATAAAGGTGCATGTTTCGTCGGAATGATAGCCCTCAATAACAGCCCCATAATCAATGACCAGCGCATCTCCCGCCATTAATTTTCTTTTCCCCGGGGTCGCATGCGGCAGGGCGGAGTTCGCCCCGGCGGCTACAATGGTCGGAAACGATGCCCCCGCAGCGCCGCTTTGCCGCATCCGGTATTCCAGTTCCAGTGCGACTTCATCTTCCCGCAGGCCGGGCCTGATTATCTCCTGCATCGCCACCAGCGCCCGGGAGGCCGTAACCGCCGCCGCCCGTAGCAGGGCGATCTCTCCTGCGTCCTTGATGGCCCTGATGTTGACTAAATCGCCAGTAAGCGGGGACAGACGGAGCGCCGGAACTTTTTCTTTCAGTTTGCCGTGGACTTCAAAACTGAGCGCCGCGGCCTCAAACCCAACCGCCTTGATCGCCTCACCCGCGATGTTCTCCGCAATCCCCTCCAATTTTTCGCGGTATTGGAAAACCCTGATTCCGACTGCTTCCAGGCTGGCCTGGGTTGTATAGCGACCGTCAACCATAAGCAGGGACTCGTCACGTTCCAGCAGGAAGACTCCATCGCTGCCCGTAAAACCTGTCAGGTAGCGGATATTCTTCATATCCAGAAAGAGCAGGGCCTCCAGATCATCTGTCAATAAGGTCTGCCGAACGCGCTGGAGGCGGTCCGGGAACCGGGCTGCTTCAGGCGGCATAGGCCCTTATCCTGTCAAGATTGCTTAACCAGCGGTTCAGCTCCTTTAGGACTGCGTCCGGCGGTGCGCCCTTCTCCGGTGGGGCGTCTTTCTCCGGTTGCGCCGTGCCGCCGCCTCCGATTTCACTCAACATGGCCAGCGCCCGCTTATTGGTATCATCTTTTTTAATGATTTCTTCCAGAATCTCTGCCGCCAGATCCGTATGCCCCTGTTTCATATAAAGTTCCGCTATGGTTACCGTTCGCATGATGGACGGGGAGTGCTGCGGCGTATCCTCTTCCTGGAGCAGGATTGTCTCGCCGTCAGGCGCCAGGGAATGCAGTTTTTCCGCCACCTCCGTGGTAATAGGCGAATTGGGATTCAGATCCAGGAATTTTCGGTAAAAGGTGATCGCCTCCTGGTTAAGTCCCGAACGTTGGCAGATGTCGCCCATCTTGGCGTAAATCACGGACATCCCATAGATGGCGTCATCCACCTCCCCCAGCAACTGCTTCACCTTGTCCAGCTTGCCCATGCGGGTCCAGGCCTGACAAAGAATTACCCTGGCCTCGGCATCGTCGGGAAACCTTTCCAGCCAATTCAGGGCAAAATCCTGGGCCTCTTTTTGCAGACCCTGATCTAAAAAGGACTCCGCCTTGGCAATAAATACTTCTTTTTCACTACGGTTGCCATAATTCATAGTAATTTTCCCATTAATCCAAGGGATTGCTGAATTTACAACATCATGGAGATGATGGATTGGACGCTAACACAGCCTTTTGGAACGTGTCAAGCAGGAATTCAAGGGGGCAGAAATCCGACATCGTTGTGGCGGCATCAAAATTATCTTGTTTTTTTGCCAGGTTTTGATTTAAGTTGCCGACAAATAACACCCATGTTCGGCGCGGGCACAAAGAAACATGAAAATCACCCCTTAACCCCCCTTTGGTAAGGGGGGGGATGGGGGGATTTTCATATAAACACACAAAAATCAGAGGAATCAAAGAATGAATAAACTTGATTGCGGTGGGAAATTGATAACTGGATTTGTTATTTTTCTCTTCCTCAGCACTGCAACCTTACCTGCTTACGCTGAAAATGGGAACGAATGTGCTGATATTACCAAAGAAAAGGTCGCCGGCACCTTGAAAAAAATGAATATCCCAGTAGTTGAAATATTGGCCATCAAGAACAGTCCCTTGGACGGTATTTGCGAGATAGAGGTCAACAGCAAAGGATCGGCGGGTATCTTTTATACCGATCTAACGCTCAATTACGTGATATTCGGAAGCCTGCATGACACCAGGAATATGGTGAACCTCACTGCAAGCAGTGTTCAGAAACTGCAGGACAAGAAAAGAGTTGATCTGGCCAGGATAACCTTGAATGAGGGACTGGCCATCGGGGTAAAGGGAGCGGCGAAAAAAGTCATAATTTTTACGGACCCTGACTGACCATACTGCGGCCAACTTCATCAGGTGATGAAGCAGATTGCAGACAAACGGCAAGATATCATATTTTATATTAAGTTATTCCCTTTGAGTATGCATAAGGATGCCTACTGGAAGTCCAAAAGCATCATTTGCAACAATTCCATGAATTTGCTTGAAAACTGCTTCGCAGGGAAAAAGATTGACAAGACGGAGTGTGATAACACCGAAGTTGATGAGACGATAAAATTAGCCGATTCCTTAGGCATCACGGGAACCCCGGGCATTGTTCTGCCTGATGGCCGGATGCGTATGGGCGCCCTGCCGGAAAGTGAACTGATTGATTTGATTGACGGAAAGAAATAGTATGCCCTTCAATTGCGTTTAGAGGAACTTAACCATGAAATTCCCAAAATATCGCTTCATCACCCTCGTTACCCTCTTGCTGCTGACCTGTTTTTTTATGCAGGCTATTTACGCTGCGGAGAGAATTGTACAACTGAATATTCCCGGTTGCGGCTCCTGAGGCCTGAGCCAGAGGATAGGTTCTATCCTCAAGACAACAGCGGGAGTCATCAAGCATGAAATACCGCGGGAAAATACTATCAACATCACTTTTGACGATGAAAGCATATCCGCAGACGAGATTCTTGCCACGCTGAAAAAAAATGGCTTGACTGTCAACGGTGCGCCGGTATTGATTAAGTAGGATGCTCTCAAAAAGTCCCGGGGACATCCATTTGCCGGTTCAGGCTTGCCGCCAAAACCATTTGTTAATGTTTTGGTTCAGGCTGCAAGATTGAACCAGCCCCGAGAAACTTTCGAGCAATCGAGGGCAATTAGTGGCTGTCCCCAATTAATTGAAGCCAGGCTGTCACCAACCTATTTGTCATCTGTACAAACGTTATGCGGCGCAGCGCCTAAACCAAAAGGACTCACAGGCCCCGGGGGAGATGCTGCACACTTTACATCGTCACGCAGCACGGGCAGATAAAATTGCGTCGTCCCCAAGGTCTGGTCCCCATAAGAATAGATTCTTCCTTCAATCTTAACTTTTGCCCAATTGGCAAACTGCTTTGCATAAATCACATAAAATTGGGCAAAACCATTGGCATCGGTTGTTGCCGTTCGATTCACTTCGGCAACATTGCCCGGGGTCAAGACTCCATCGCCGTTGATATCCTCCGTTTGTCCCCCCCCGCTGTCTAGGAACCCATTGAGCAACCATTCCGGATGGCCAGCAAAGAAAATTGGATTATTATCCTCATTATAGCACTCGTTCATGGTTGCGGGAGTCCATACCCAATACTCATCTGTGGTCGATACGCAACCGGTATATCTTCCCTTGAGATACGTTACAGGTATCAGGCTTGTCGTAACGGTAACGCCGGCCTGGGGATTTCCCGCAATATCAGTAACTAACGCGACAAAGGGAACTCTATATTGTGTAGAGCTATAGTTTTCAATGGTATTGCCTGTGCCAAGAACAACATAAATAGATTTGCTCGCAACAGTGAGAGTGGCAAATGCCGTTGCTGCGGAGCCATCAACGGATGCATCAATTCTAACACCATTTTTAACACTCGGGGAACTGCTGGAAATATAGGTTGTGCTGGCCGTCCCCTGGCTGTCTGTTACACCACTCGGCTGTTTTATAGTGCCGCCGCTTACATCCGTCAAACTAAACCGCACCGTCTTGTTTTTAACCAAGTTACCGGCTGAGTCGCGCAGGACGGCAATAATCGTACTTTGTTCCACTGTGGATCCGGCGGTATTTGTTGAAATCGTGCCGGGAGCGGCCTGCAACGACATTGCAGAAGCGGTAACTGCAACAAATTCAACGGGTGTTTGAATAGTTCCCGCTCCGGATATCGTTGCCGTAATTATCGCCGGCCCGGCAGTTGTTGACGACAGATTGGCCGAGGCATTGCCGCTGCCATCAGTAACGACATTTAGTGTTATAATGCCCCTTGTAGCCGAAAAATTCACTGTCTTTCCCGTTTGAGGAACACCCGACAAAGCATAATGTACAGTAGCGGTGGCCGTACTACCGATATTAATCTCGGTACCCGATGAGGGGGCTGTAAAGGTAAAATCTGTCGAGCTGACACTTATGGTCTGAGTCGCTGTTGCGCCCAAGGCAGATGCGGTGACAGTATCTGTGCCGCCATTTGTTGCCGTATAGGTCACTTCCGCTTGTCCGTTGGCGCTGGTGGAAACCGGACTCGGGCTAAAACTGTTCCCAAGGCTCGAGGTTAAGGTAATTGCCTGACTAGGTATTGTCGCTCCTGCGGAATCCTTTAAAAATAGCGAAAGCTTGGCAGATGTGCCCGAAACTAGAGAATTTTGACCAGTTATCTGCAGTGTTGTGCCTACTACGTCTACGGAAGTTGTACCGGTAATCGAATCTGATGTGGCGGTTATGGTAATCGTTCGTTTGGACTTGTCTCCGGCCGCACTCAAGGTTGCCGTAGCGGTACCACTGGCATCCGTTGTGCCACTGGCAACCACCAAGTTTCCTCCAGCCAAGGGTCCTGCAACAGAAGAAGACGCAAATGTAACTGACTTATCTTTTAATGCTACGTTATTTGCCGTTTTGACAATTGCCGTAAGGGTGACGGTGGACAAACCATCTGATCCAACCTGCGGACTGCTGGTCAGTAAATTCACAAAGCCGGCGGGTTGAACTGTCCCAGACGTTGTGGATCCTCCCGTCGTTCCGCCAGTTGTGCCGCTGCTCGTTGAGGAACCGGTGGTGGCATCCGTCAGGCCGCCGGTACTGCATCCGGAGAGCAAACAAAGAAACGCAATTATTAGCACCGGCATCATCAGTCCGGGGAAACGCATCGCTTTTCTAAACATCCCTATTCTCCTTTCACATACACACGAAGCAGGGCCGACCATATTATTTCCCTACTATCTTGAACTCCCGCGCCAGGCGCTGGGCCTCGGCGATCTGGGCGGGCGACATCCAGACGGTGACTCGGTCCCGCGCCATTTTGGCCTTGGCTTCACCCTGGATCGAGGCCAGGTTGTACCACTTCAGGGCCTGGATTTCGTCCGGCAAAACCCCCTGGCCCTTTTCATACATATAGCCGAGGTTATACTGGGCCAACTGATAGCCCCGCTCCGCCGCCTGGCGATAGCATTTTGCCGCTTCCACATAATCCTGCGGCGTCCCCTCACCCTTTTCGTACATGTAGCCAATATTATACTGGGCTATGGTATGGCCCTGCAGGGCGGCTTTACTGAACCAGTTGAGGGCTTCCAGGTAATCACGGGAAACTCCCTGACCGCTGTAATAGATCAATCCGACATTGAACTGGGAAGCCGCATCGCCCTGCTCGGCCAGTGCCTTCAGTTCCCGCAGCGACTTCGCATAGGCAGACTGAGGCTTGAATTCCCGGGCCAGCTTTTGCGCTTCCGTAATCTGTTTTGGCGTCATTTTCACGGCCAGAGTATCTCTGAACTCTCTGGCTTCCATATCCCCCTGAGCGGCGGCCAGGATGAACCACATGAGCGCCTGGGGATAGTCTTTGTCAATCACTCCCTGTATGCCCTCGGCATAGATGGTACCCAGCGTGGCCTGTGCAAAACCATGGCTCTGTTCAGCGGCCTTGCGCAGCCACTTGGCGGCTTCCCGATAATCCTGAGGCACTCCCCAGCCCTGGTAATAAAGCGAGCCCAGGTTGAACTGGGCTTCGGCGTTGCCCTGCTCGGCCAGCGGCTTCAATTCGCTTACGGCCGCCGCGACATCATCCGGCTTATAGTGTTTCATCCCTTTTTGGTAATTACCCGGAGCGCAACCCGCGATGTTCCCGAATATGGCCGCCATGAAGACCAAAAGAATAAATCTGGCCAGATATTTCATAATGCCTGTCTCCTTGAATGATAACAACCTAACCCCACAACCTCTATAACCCCCAACCCCTTCAAGGTCCGGTCTGAATGCCGGCCACTTCCTGCGGCTTCATGATATTGGGAGTAATAAAAATCAGCACCTCTTCCATGGATTCGCTCTTCCCCTCTCCCTTGAACAGCCAGCCCAATAGAGGAATATCTTTTAACCAGGGGACCCCATTAACATTATCTATGTTTTTTTGCTTGGTCAAACCGGAAATTACGATCGTCTCACCATCCTGCACGATGAGGTTGGTCTCCGTCTGCTTTTTGATGATATAGGGATTGCCGTCCACGTTGCGGCTGGGGTCCACCTCATCCTTCTGCACCAGAATTTTCATCTTCAAGTTTTTCCCGTCAATCACATGCGGGGTAATTTCCAGGCGCAGAACGGCGTTTTCAAATTTAACGGATTTGGTTACGGTGCCGCCGCTGGTATCCATGGTAACAAAAGGAATTTTCTCGCCATTTTCCGTAAAGGCCTTCTGGTTATCCAGGGTGGTGATGGAAGGGCTGGAAAGAATATTAAGCTTGCCGTCTTTCTGCAGGGCATTTAACTGCAAATCAAGAATATTCTCCCCAATTGTGCCAAACATAAGACCTAATGACGCTGAGGCCGTTGAGGACATGGTTGCCGGAAAATTGACTCCGAATCCCTGACCGGCGATCCCCGTGGTGCCGGAGGTGGGCGTATAAGTTCCGGCGAAGGCCGAACCGGGAGACGTGGCAAGGCCCCCAGTACCTCCAGGATTTACATATAAGCCCTGGTTCCCTATCTTTTGCCCCCACATACCGCCCCACTGAATGCCAAGATTACGGGCGGTATCTTTTGTTGTTTCCACAATATTGGCTTTTATTAGTATCTGTGCGGTCGGTTTGTCTATTTTCTCGATAATGGGGAACAACCTGGTCATATCCTGACGGGTGGCCTGGATGATCAGCGAATTACTGTGTTCATCAACCTTTACAGACCCCTGAACTTTGCCATCCTTATCTTTGGGCAGCAGGTCCAGAAGGTTTTCGGTCAGTTTTTTGGCATCTGTATAATCAACATTGACCACTCTCGTGATCAAGGGCTCTGATGATGGCCTGGTCTGTACTGCTTGCCGATCGGCATCATCTTTTTTTATCTTGTCCAGAGTCATCACAGTGATCACGTTGCCAGCCTGTCTTTTGCCCAGACCCGTAATAGAAAGGATGGTATCGAGCGCCTGGTCCCAGGGGACGTTCTTCATCTGGATCGTAACATTACCCTTGACGTCATCTCCCGAGACGATACTTACCCCGGCCAACTCGGCCAGCAGTCGGAAAACGCTTTTGATATTCGCATCCTGGAAGTCAATGGATATCTGATGCCCGGCATAGTTTTTCGACTCCGGCGTCTGTTCACCGCCCACGGCTTTATCTTTCGGCACTACATCCTTCGGAGCGACATCTTTCGGCGTGATAGGCACATTAGTCGCCTCCGTTGTTGCCGGCGGTTTCGGAGCTGCGTCCGCGGCCGGCTCCTTTAACGCCGCGACGTTGAAATCAATGAGGATATTGGGCCCTTCCTGCCGGACGCTATGGGGCACGCGTTCCTTTAAATCAATCGTCAAATATGCCCACTGCTTGCCTTCCAGTATTTTCTGTGCGGGCAAAACGCGCAGGACGTTGCGTAATGCGCCTTCCCCACGCGGAGTCCTTAAATCCAGCGGCACAAACATGTTATCCAGCTTGACCAGCAAGGCGTTTCCCGGCTGACTTTCCACCGTAGCGCCGGACAGTCGTGAAACTGTAATGGTAATCCTTTCCTTCCCGGCCACCGGGCTTTCCAAGGCAATGTTTTCAAGGTATCCCACATTAACGGCCTGCGGCGCCGGAGGCTCGGCCGCTCCCAGGGGGGCGGCGCCCACGCAGAAGAAACTGCCGATGAACATCACAAAACAGATTAATGAAAACATAAGTATGCTCTTTTTCCTCATGGTATGCCCTCTTCATCTTTGCGCAGCTTTTTTATGATCCTGTTTTTTTTCCCGGTACGGAGCGCAGTTGCTTCTTCCACAACAATCTGATCTTTTCCTATTTCAACAACCTTTCCGTTGTTTAAGCCGATAACTGTACCCAGCTTCAGTGCGTAGAATCTGCTGCCCCTACTGTCCTTAGTTTCCACAATGGCCAGTCTACGTCCGGTATCACCGGCGATGCCGAGCAGATTGAATTGATCGAGACCCACCTTCTGCAAGGGGAAGATGGAGATGGCGGCATCCATTTCCGCTTTTTTCTTTAAAACCGGATCCTTTTCCACAAAAGGCCGGAACGGATCCGGTTTCCCCGCCGGATTAAAGCTGTAGCTGGCCGGAGGCGCCTGCTTGGCGGCATCGGACGTCGCGGCATAAGCAGCATGATTAAAGCCGCCGGCAATCAGGAGTAAAATTATTATAATAACGCTATTTCTTGGCATTCTTGTCCTTTTCGCTATTCTTTTGCTCCGCCGGCTTTTGCGCTCCGGTTTTACTATCCACCGTCTTTTGAACAAACATATAAGTCTTGACCATGCAAGAGGTCGTCAGGATAAGCTCCTTGCCCTTGCCGGGATTGGCTTCTCCCATGGAGATATCCTCGATATTTATTATCCGGGGGAGACCGGCCACCTTGGCAAAAAAAGCGGCCGCGTTATTGTAACCACCTTTGACTGAAACCTTGACGGGTATCTCTTCGTAATAATCACCTTCTTCCACGGGCGGCTTGCCCGGTGGCGCCTTGCCGTCGGCAGGCTTCGGCGCGGGCGGCTTTTTATCAGGCGCTTTCGGATCCGCGGCTGCCGGTCCCCCAATCGGTTTTTTTACTGATGATTGCGGTTCAAAGATGAGAAAGTTCAGCCCGGCATTTTTCCCGGACAGGGCAATAGTCTGAAGAAGTTCAGGAATTTCCTTGCGGACAGGAAGCTTGGTCAGGGCCGTTTGGAACTCCTCCTTCAGGGCATCCATGCCTTTCATGTATTTCCCCAGCTCGGCTGCCAACTTTTCCTTGGTCGCTACCTGCTGCTCCAGATCCAGGAGCTTCTCCTGCTGAGTGCTGCGCTTTGCCATATCGGTCTGCAGGAAGTAGAAAAAGAAGAAATAGCTAAAAATGACATAAATCACGCCAATCGCGAGCGCCCTCATCCGGGGCGACATTTTCTTTATGTCATCCAAGTTTATGGCCATGATTTGCTATCCCCTCTTTAATACACAAGATAAGGTAAATTGCTGCAGCTTAATACCGGCGACTTCCTTTTCCCTGGTGGATACCAGGCTGACGGAAGACACGAAACTGGAAAATTCAAGGCTTTTCATAAAACGAGCCACAACCATGTTGTCTTTGGCCACCCCTTCAATGCGCAGGCCGGAACTGGTCTCGGCGATTTTTTCGAGCCATATTTCTTTCTGGGGAACCAGTTGCGCCAATTCAGCCAGCATGCGGACGGGGAAAAAGCGATCTGCCTCTAAGCCCTTGATAACAGAAAGCTTTTGCTCAAGTTCCTTGATGTCTCGTTTCAACCCCTCTATGTCTCCGAGCTTCTTTGTCAAGACGACCAGCTTTTCGTCTTTCTCCTTGATCTGCGCCTCCAGTGCGCTGAGGCTGGAACTGAGAGAAATCTTGAGCAAAACGAAAACCAGGAGAAGGATAATAAAGGAGCCGGCAATAATTGTAATCTGCCGTTTGATATTTTCCTTTTTGGCTGCTTCGCGGTAGGGCAAAAGATTGATGCGGATCTTTTGTCACCTATTTTTCTTAGCGCCAGCCCTACGCCCACGGCGGCAATGGGACCGATACTTTCGATCGCTGCCCCAGCAATGGCCTTCTTATCGTAACCAATTTTTTTGAAGGGATTGATAATTTCGGTGTCTGTGCCGAGCCGCTGCGTCATTTCGGCGGCAATTCCGGGAATCATCGCCCCACCTCCCGAGAGCAGCGCCTGCTTTATTTCCTCGTTGCCGAAGGTAGAACGGAAATAATCAACGGAACGCTCTATTTCCAGGCAGATGGGCTCGGCAAGGCTGAGTATGTCTGTTACTCCAGCTTCCTGCAGTCGCTTGGCGCCCTCCGGACCGGCAATCTTTACCTGTTCCGCCTCGTCAAAAGTCACCCCTAACTTGGCCTGGATGGCTTCCGTGACGGCGTTGCCGCCCAGAGTGAAATCTCTGGTAAATATGGACGTGCCATTCTTGACCACATTGATATTCGTGATGCTGGCCCCGATATTGACAATTACCGCCACATCTGTCTCTGCAAAATCATAGTTCTTTTCATACATTGTTTCCAGAGCAAAGGAATCAACATCCATAATGAGCGGAATCAGGCCGGCGTCCTTTATGGACTCCGCATAGTTATCTATTATATCTTTTTTAGCTGCGACCAAGAGGACTTCCATCAGATTGGGGTTGAATTCATTGGCCCCCAGGATTTGAAAATCAAAGTACACCGCCGCCATGTCATCAAAAGGCAGATATTTACTCGCTTCATCATGGATTAAATCGCGTAATTCGCCTTCCTCCATGACGGCGAAGGAAACTTTTTTTACAATCACGGCATGACCGGAAAGGGAGGTGACGACGTTTTTTATGCTGCAACCAGCAAGCTTGAAAAGTTCCTTTATCCTGGCGCTGAGTTCCTCATGCTCGACCAGTGCGCCATCCACAATGACGCCCCGGCGGACGGGAATCTGGTAGAAGCTCTTCAATACATAGCCCTTGGACGACTCCTGCATCGCCACAAGCTTCAGCGAACTTGATCCGATGTCAAGCCCCACCAGCTTCTTACGGCCGGACAGCAGTTCTTTTATATCGATCGCGGGCAGAGCAAACACAGCGTCACCTACCGGTTATTTCCTGATGTTCAATTGTCAAACTGAAATACTACGGCTCCCTTTCTTACCATCCCAAGTTCGTTTCTGGCCACCATTTCTATATAGGATAAATCGTCTCTAAGCAAAGTAATCGTTCGTTTCAATTCCTCATTTCCCCTAGCCAGATCATGATTCGCCCTCTTCAAGGAGATTAGGCGCTCTTTCATCCGAAAATTATCAATGAGCCCCCGATCGCCAAATGTTACCAGCACACAGACGAATAAAGCGATAATTATTAAGTACTTGCCAACTTTCATCCCCAAGGCAGCCCCTTGCCAAATGGCAATAACAAGTAAGGAAACACATGATTTGTTTGGTTTTATACACTACTTGGCGGCGGCGTGCAAGAAAAAATGAATTAAATCAAAAAAATATTTACCGGTAGGTGAAACCCACATGACGGCACCCGCACAAAGGGCAATGGAAATCTACCCTAACCCCTCTTTGCCAAAGAGGGGAGCATAAAGTCCCCCTTTGTAAAAGGGGGACTAAGGGGGATTTGATGCGCATTTTCAGGTGAAAATCATGGTTCGACAAGCTCACCACGAACGGCTGACTTGGCCACGGATTTTTAACGGCCCTTTCCCATTAGTCTTTATAAATAGCGCCAGTACTCGCTGATGTGACCTGCCGGGCATACCGGGCCAGATAGCCGGTGGTGATTGCGGGCAGACGCGGTTGCAATTTTTTCCTCCGTGCAGTCAGTTCCTTTTCGCTGACCATCAAGTTCAGTTGCTTATTGGGGATGTCAATACTGATCCTGTCTCCTTCCTTTACCAGGGCAATGGGGCCGCCTTCCGCCGCTTCCGGGGAAATATGACCGATTGCCGCCCCGCGCGAACCGCCGCTGAAACGACCATCCGTGAGCAGCGCCACCGTTTTGTCCAGACCCATTCCGGCAATGGCAGATGTAGGCCCCAGCATTTCCCGCATCCCGGGCCCTCCTTTCGGACCTTCATAGCGGATCACAACGATGTCGCCCGCCTGAATTTTCCCACCCAGGATCGCCTCGCTGGCCTCCTCTTCACTGTCGAAGACGCGGGCCCGGCCTTCATTAACCATCATATCCGGATCTACTGCCGACTGCTTGACTACCGCACCCTCAGGCGCCAGATTGCCCTTGAGAATAGCCAACCCCCCCTCTTGGTGATAGGGGCGTTTTACGGGACGGATTACGTCGTCATCATATACCCTGGCCTGCTTCAGGTTTTCGCCCAGCGTCTTGCCCGTGACCGTCATGACCTGCAAATCCAGGATGCCCAACTTGCTAATTTCCTTCATAAGACCTTGAATGCCGCCTGCCCGGTCCAGATCTTCAATATGATGGTGGCCGGCCGGGCTCAAATGGCAGAGATGGGGCGTCTTTTTGCTGATTTCGTTGAAAAGATCAAGATCAAGACGGAAACCCGCTTCATGGGCAATGGCCGGAATATGGAGCGCGGTGTTGGTAGAACAGCCGAGGGCCATGTCAACCGCCAGGGCATTCCTGAAGGCTGCCAGCGTGGCAATATCACGCGGTCGGATGTTTTTCTGGAGAAGCTCCATGATGCCCATTCCCGCCTCTTTGGCCAGACGCCTGCGGGCTGCCTGAACGGCCGGGATGGTCCCGTTGCCCGGCAGTCCCAGGCCGATAGCCTCGGTAAGGCAGTTCATGGAATTGGCCGTGAACATGCCGGAACAGGAGCCACAACCGGGGCAAGCGGAATCTTCCAGCGATTTCAATTCCTTTTGTGTCATCGAGCCGGATTTGACGGCCCCGACGCCTTCAAAGACGGTTATCAGATCCACCTTCTTGCCCTGCCGGACACCGGCCAGCATGGGGCCGCCGCTGATAAAGATGGTCGGGATGTTTAAACGCAGGGCTGCCATGAGCATGCCCGGAACGATCTTGTCACAGTTGGGAATCATCACCAGGGCGTCAAAGGGATGAGCAGTGGCCATCACTTCGACCGAATCGGCGATCAGCTCCCGGCTGGCCAGCGAGTATTTCATGCCGCGATGCCCCATGGCAATGCCGTCGCAGACCCCGATGGCTGGAAATTCTACTGGGGTCCCGCCGGACATCCGGATGCCGGCCTTGACGTCGGCCGTAATCATATTCAGGTGGATATGCCCCGGAATGATTTCATTGGCGGAGTTTACCACCCCGATCAAAGGTCGCGAGATCTCTTGGTCCGTATAGCCCATCGCCTTAAAGAGGGAGCGGTGGGGAGCCCTCTCGAGTCCCTTTTTCATGGCATCGCTGCGCATATCTCCTCCTACTTATTTCACCTGGAAATGCACTTCAAATCCCCCTCAATCCCCCTTTGCTAAAGGGGGAGTTTATTATCATCCCCCTTCTTACAAAGGGGGAATTTATTATTTCCCTCTTTGGCAAAGAGGGGTTAGGGGAAATTTTCATTTTCCTTCGTGTCGGGAATCGTCACGAGGTTTTCTTTCTCCGTTCCGGACGCAGCGCTCGCACGGCGGCGCCCGCCTGCCACATCTCGCTGTTCTTAATGACATCCAGTTCTTTTTGCAGCTTTTCCCGGTAATCAGGGGCGCTGTTTACCCTCAGGACAATTTCCGTTTCTTTCCCGGCGGCGACGCTGTTATACAGATCCGTGAAGACAGGGGCAACCGCATCGCGGAAACGATCCTTCCAGTCCAGCGCGCCGCGCTGGGCTGTCGTACTGCAGTTGGCATACATCCAATCCATACCGTTCTGGGCAACGAGAGGCATCAGACTCTGGGTCAACTCTTCCACCGACTCGTTGAATGCCTCGCTGGGGCTGTGGCCGTGCTTTCTTAACTCGTTGTACTGTGCCTCTAAAATACCGGCGAGGCACCCCATCAGGACGCCGCGTTCCCCGGTAAGATCGCTGTATACCTCTTTTTCAAAAGTGGTGGGAAAAAGATAACCGGACCCGATACCCACACCCACGGCCAGAGTTCTTTCCAGCGCCCGGCCGGTGTAGTTCTGAAATACGGCATAGCTGGAGTTAATACCGCTGCCGTCTAAGAAATTGGTACGCACGGTAGCGCCTGACCCCTTGGGGGCTACCATGATGACATCAACATTCGGCGGCGGAATGATGCCGGTCTGCTCTTTGTAGACAATCGAAAACCCGTGAGAAAAATAAAGGGCATCCCCTTCATTAAGACAGGCTTTTAATTCCGGCCACATCGCCTTTTGACCTGCGTCGGACTGGAGATACTGGATGATTGTGGCGCGTTTTGCCGCTTCCATGGGCGAGAAGAGTGTTTCCCCGGGTATAAAGCCTTCCTCGGTAGCCTTGTTCCAGTTATAATCGCCCTCACCGACAATCACGTTGATCCCGTTGTCTTTCATATTCAGGGCCTGACCACGTCCCTGAACACCATAACCGATAACGGCCACTGTCTCATTTTTCAGCACATCCTGCGCTTTTTTTATGGAAAATTCGTCGGATGTAACCACTTCTTCCCAAGTGCCGCCAAAGTTTATATTTGCCATATTTACCCCCTTTTGTTGTTATTATTACGCCGCACCAGAGCCACCGTGCCGGTTCTGGTAAAATTATCCATGCCGAGAGGTTTTAGAATGACCAGGGCATTTTCGATATCTTCCTTGTTCCCTGTTACTTCCAGGATGAAATAATCATCTTCATTGCCTACTATTTTCCACTTATATGTGTCAATAGTTTTCATAAGATTGTCTTGCCGTTCTTTATCCGCCTTCACACGGGCCAGCAGCATTTCCCGTCTTATCGCATCTTTGCCTGTCAGGTCATCAACCTGAAGCACGTCTACCATCCTGTTCAACTGTTTTTCGATTTTTATGATGGTATCCTGATTTCCCCAAATGGTGAGAACAATCTTGGATATCTTGGGGTCTTCGGTGACGTTTACCGCAATGGTTTCAATGTTGAAACCGCGGCCGCTGAAGGTGCCTGCGATTCTGGCCATGACGTCGGGCTTGTTATTCACTAAAATTGAAATCGTATTTTCTTTGATCTCCATATTGATTTTACCTTTCCTTTGCTAAAAAAATCTACCTTATCTGCGAGCTCTTATTCATCAGTGCCATCTCCGAGAGCGCAGCTCCTGGTTTCACCATGGGATAAACACCTTCCTCCGGTTCAACCAGGATATCAATCATCACCGGTCCCGACGTTGCCAGCCCCTCTTTCAGGACGCTTTCCACCTCTTCAGTTTTTGTGGCCCGGAAACCTTTCGCGCCGTAAGCCTCTGCCAATTTGACGAAATCAGGGGCATAATCCATGGTGGTCTGGGAGTAACGCCTGCTGTAGAACATTTCCTGCCACTGGCGCACCATGCCCAGAAACCCGTTATTCAGGATGATAATCTTTACAGGAATATTATACTGGACCGCCGTTGCCATTTCCTGAATGTTCATCTGGATACTGCCGTCCCCGGCAATATCCACCACTAATTTATCGGGAAAGGCCACCTGGGCGCCGATGGCCGCCGGGAAACCGAAGCCCATCGTCCCCAGGCCGCCCGAAGATATGAAGGTATTCGGCTCGTCAAATTTATAAAACTGAGCCGTCCACATTTGATTCTGCCCAACTTCCGTAGCAATAATGGCCTTACCTTTAGTCAGTTCGTAGAGTTTCTCAATGACGTACTGGGGCTTGATCTTTGCCCCGGCGCCATAGTCCAGAGGTTCCTTTTTCTGCCACTGGGCAATCTGCGCAAGCCAGGCCTGCGTTTGTTCCTGGGACCGGGCCATTTTATCGTTTGCCAGCCACTGATTCAAAAGTTGCAGAATAGGCTTGCAGTTACCCACAACAGAAACGTGGGCCTTAATGGTTTTATCAATGGAAGCGGGGTCAATATCAATATGAACGACCCGGGCGTGCGGCGCAAAGGCGTCCACCCGGGAAGTCACGCGATCGTCAAAGCGCACCCCGACGGCAATTAAAAGATCGCAATGACTGATGGCCATATTGGCGTAATAGGTCCCGTGCATGCCCGGCATCCCGAGCCAGAGGGGGTCCGTCCCGGGGAAACCGCCGAGCCCCATGAGCGTCGAAGTAACCGGACAATTAAGATGCTTGGCCAAGGTGTAAAGTTCCCGCCAGGCCTTCCCGAGCAAAATGCCGCCTCCCGAGATGATCACGGGCCGCTTGGCCTCCCTGATGAGCGGCAGGACCTCGGCGCATTTTGCTTCTATGGGCTCAATCGTATCTTCTGCAAAACTCAATGGATAATCCAGCGTAGCATCGTCGGTGAGCGCTTGAATAACATCCTTCGGCAGGTCCACCAAAACCGGCCCGGGACGTCCCGAACGGGCAATATGGAAGGCCTCCTTGATTATGCGCCCCAGATCGTTGACATCTCTCACCAGGAAGTTGTGCTTCGTGCAGGGACGCGTAATACCGGTAATATCCACCTCCTGAAAGGCGTCATTGCCGATTAAAGCCGTTATGACCTGACCCGTAAAAATGACCACGGGAATCGAATCCAGATAAGCATTGGCGATGCCCGTTACCGTATTGGTAGCGCCGGGGCCGGACGTTACGAGGCAAACGCCGACCTTGCCTGTGGCGCGGGCATACCCGTCGGCGGCATGAATGGCGCCCTGTTCATGGCGCACGAGGATGTGCTTGATGTCGTTATGACGAGACAACTCATCGTAGATGTCCATGACGGCCCCGCCCGGATAACCGAAAATGGTATCCACGTTTTCCTGTTCCAATATCTTGAAAAGTACCTGCGATCCTGTCAGCATGTGAAGTTCTCCCTTATAATTCTCTGTGTAAAAACAAAAAAGCCGCAAACATACTTGCGGCTTTCCTAAAGCAAAAGAGCCGCGGGTTAACGGGGCCCGCGGCTCTTGGTTTCTTGTCTAAATCCGGCAAAGAAACGGAGCGGCGGTCCCCCTTCGTACCGCTACTACGGCGATCCCGCTCTTTACAACCAGCTTGTTGTTCTCTTTGCTTTGCGAATCCATAATCTCAGCCCACTACTTTCAAACTTATCCCAACTTTTGGAGCATGCTATATATTTTTTTTGTCGTTGTCAATAGCATTTTATTCGGCTATTGAGGTCAGGCAGGCTGATAAAACCCGCAAGGCCCGGCGGTAAACTTAACTAATAAATCCAAAAGTCAATCGCAATTCCCCATTTCTTTCCTTTCGGAATTACACGGGCAACCTTTCCCTTCACAGATATCATCCCCCGATTCTCCAAGTTAATAGCTATGTTAACTGATTCACCCACAGTAAAAGATTTTTTTGAAAGAAAAAACACGCCACCTAACGAGTAGTCCACTAAACGCATGGGCATGTCTTCAACAAGGCATTCTACCTGAGCCGCATCACCTCCGGTTTGGTTTACATCAAAACGCTCATATTTGCGGTTTCCTCTCATTTTATGGAACCCCTTCCCTATAAAAATACTCTTTTAAGATGCTATTTTACGATTCGCGATACAATAAAAAATACAACTATAAGAAAGCCGATGCCTATGAGCATGATGAGAACCCCATACTGGTACATTAGCTCCAAGCCACCATACCAAGCCATGACCTGATCAAAATATTGATAGTATAGATCCTTGATTTTCTCCATCATCTCATCTTTTGGATAGAATTGTTATGATAACTGTTTAAGGCCATTTGCCGGATATGGATAGCAGAATTTACGATCATGTCAAGGAGTATCTGGATTTTTTAATGAAATTATTGCCTTGACAATATGAGTCGCCTTAGGCGAAAATATCACCAAAGGAGAACGGTGATGAGAAAACTTATCTTCCTGTTTTTGATGCTTGCCTTATATATGATCTTTCCTGCGCCCGCCCGGAGTGAGTTCTACGTCATCCGGCTAAAAAATGGCGGCTCTCTGGCGACTCCCATGCACTGGTCCGATGGCGGGCTGATCTATTTTTTCTACGTCGGCGGAACAGTGGGCGTGGAAAAACAGATTATCGAAAGAGTGGAAAAATATAAGGGAGAAAGAAACTTTTCGGTGAGTTCCACCACACCTGATACCAAAGAAACGAAGGGATTGCCCACCTTGTCTTCGGCAGCAGAAAAACTCCCTGCAGAAGCTGACCAGAAGGCTGAAAAAAACCTTTCACCCCAAATACCTCCCGTAAAAATTGATTTGAAGGCTTACCAGGATAAAATGGCCAAGCTCAAGGCTGACATAAACAAGACTCTGACCCGCATCAGGAAAGCCGACACAAGCAAGGATCTGATTGCAAAGGATGAAGCAACAGCAGATAACCGCCATATCTCTGCCGAGATGTGGAAGCTCACTGAAGAACTACAGGAAAAGAACAACGGCAAGCTGCCCGCCGATTGGTGGGAAGGAGTAGGAAGGGAGGAACCTGAAATACCGTAAAACGTGAAAAACCAAGCTGTTAAAACCATTAGAAAACATCTCGCCAAGCCGTTTGTTTAGTCGTATTGAGTGAATTGATATTGGCGAGATTTGCAATGGCTGCGGAACTGTAATTTAGGTCGACGCCACCGGACAGGTCTATAAGCTTGGCCGAATGGCCGATCGTTATGAGCGAACCGAAGAGATTGGCTGTACCGGTACCGAAAACCCTGCCGGTCCCCCTCAGTATGATAATCCCCTCGAATTCGAAGGTACCATTAAGATTAAGCGAGCCGCCATCATCAACGATAATGATGCCCGCCCCGTTTCCATTACCATTCAGCGTGGTTCCGTTCGGAACAAGCGTGATGGCAGGAGCGGCCCGCGTGCCGAGGGTAGACTGGTAAAGGTTGTTTGTTAGAACATAGTTTACGAGGTCCTGATATGCCGTTTCATGGCTGGTTCCTATCGCTTGCGTTGGAGTCCCCGTAAGATGAGCACCAACATTTCCTGAGAGGGTCGGCGCCATGGTGGTGAACAGACCCGCCGTGGCAGGTAGTGCGGTCGCCGTCGTCGCGCAGGCAGAGCCATTGCAGGTTGGGCTGGCGGGCACAGGATAATCACGACCGTCCACGGCATAGCCGCCACCGACGCCCGTTTTAAATTGCACCGCAGGGCCGCCGCCATACATAGCCACCGCACCATCCGTGCCTGCGGGTACTTTGGTTGTATATCCAATATGGGCCTCAATAGTCTTTGAAGCATTATTGGCCCCCGTGCCGGTCATTTGAAACTTGTATTTGTTCGGCGCAACATAGTAAATCACCACCGAGGTGTTAAAGTTGAAGCCTGTCGGACAGCTTACCGTAATCGTCGTTGTGGGAGTGCTGGTAGTGGGATAGGTCACCGTATTCGCACGCAAGTACGCAATGACCTGCCCCACCCCCGCCTCGGCATTGAACAGGGCCTTCTGGCCCTCCCGATAATTGGCGGCAATCTTCATGTCCGTGGTCACGGTCATGACAGCGGTCGTTCCCAGGAGAACCAGAACGGCAATCATTATCAGCGTGACGACCAGAACCATTCCCTTTTCATTCCCAATAATACTTTTATGACCGATTTGCCTTGGCATACAGTACCTCGCGTTTCATAATCTTACTTCCGCTGTATTAGAAATGTGCAACCCTGCACACGCCGTTTAAGGGCTCAACGCCAAATTCCGCGGAAAGGCAAAGGCGGAAAGGGTATAACGGCGATAGTGATCCCCATAAGTCGGATCGGTATAGTTCGGATCCACATTGGCGGCGCGGGTGACAATCGTAATTTTGACCATCCGGATATTTGCCAAAATGGCCGTGGTGGCTGGTGGTGTGGCACCGTCATAGTATTCGAAAAGCAGGGAGTGTACGTATTCCACCACAGGTTGATATGAACTGCCAGATTTCGTGTATTTGCTGTTTCGCCTTAGAGACATAATACTCATTGACAGGTTTATATCGTATGCTACGTTCTCATTATCATTGTCGCCAGTAGTTGGGTCATCGGGCGTAATGCTTCCGCTGCCGTCTCTATCCGCCGTGAATTTAATGGTGTCGCCTCCAGCATAAGTAATTCCAACACAGCTAGTCCCAGCTGTGACCAAGGCATTGGTACAGCGGGGTACCTCGGGAGTGGCCGCGGCAATGGTAGCCGCATTTCTCTGGTTGTATCCAGCCATGCTGATCTCGCGGACCATCATGTCCATGGCCACCCGGGCGTTTTGATGAAGCTCGGCAAGCTGCTCCTGATTGGCAAGATGCTTGCTTTGCACGGTAAATAACGCGTAGACAGCGCCTAGGACAACCAGCCCGACGGTCATGGCAATCATCAATTCAACGAGCGTAAAGCCTCTATCGTTTGTATTCATCTCTAATCACTCGCCCTGATGGTTTGCAAAACTACTGGCTGATTAGGAGGCCGGGTCACGGTAACGGTTATTGTCTTCGTACTCGTTCCCGGCGCAGTCCACGACCGGGTGTAATATGAACCGGCGGCAGACGCCTGGACCGTACCATTGGCGGCCGCGTAATCCGTCCCTGTCCACATGGAGGCGGCCTGTGTAGCAGTGGTATAAGGAGCGGCCTTGAGTTCCTCCATCTTATCCTTGGCCAGGGTTGTGGCCGTAGTCAATGTTTGACTGAAAGAGTTACTCTTGATAACCGACGTGGTCACCGACGCCGCACCGACAAGGGCGACGGTCAATAAAAATGCCGCTATCAAAACTTCAAGCAGGGTAAACCCCTTCTGACCAGACATGGATTTCTTCTCCATAGCTTTAATTCATCCTGATTCGACCATTGCTGCTCATCGTAATGCTTTTCGATCCCGTTGATCCTGTAAGAGAAAGGGTTCCTGTGCTTCCCGTCCCGTTGCTATAGAAGGTGATAATCGTTCCCGCAGACGTCGAAAAGGCAACGTCGTAGTAAGTGGGATGGATATCTCTCGTCGTGATCAATTCTCCTGTATCTGCGGTCCCATTTTTATTATCGTCGTGAAACATGGCGTACTGATGATTATTGCCTATTTTCAAGGCAACCCATTTGTTCAGAGTGATCGCCTGCGTACGTGTGGCGGCCAGATCACCGTATAGCACTCTTGCCGCACCATTCAATCGCCTCTGGGCCATATAGGTATTAAAGTTCGGCGTTGCGATGGCCGCCAATATTCCTATGATCGCAATAACGGTCATAAGTTCTATGAGGGTAAAACCTTTATGCGAGGTAATTTTCATTGAGTAATCTCCACGCATGAGAGATGCAAAGTGCATGCCACAAACACGGTCAATTTCTTTTACAACAAAAAAACAGTAATTAATAATTGATTCAATGTATCGCACCGGTCTTGGCAGCATAAATAAGAAAGAATTGAAAAAATCCGGCTCTTTTTCTGGCGAAAACCCGGTAATTTTCCCGTTGCCCTTGTTATTTTCGCCATCTTATCACCATTCATCTCCGCAGGTTCGATCGGGGAAATCCATTTTGCCCGACTCTTTTTTAAAGAACTCCGCTTCTCGCAGTATGATAAGAGCAAGGCAGGCCTATTGTCAATAGATAACTTTGGGTTCGCGTGAACTGCTTCACACTTTCCGTGTGATTTTCTTCACATAGTAATTTATCTTGCCTATCGGATAAAGATGGGAAAAAATACGGGGACACCACACCAGTTATTATAGAAACCAGTATGATGTCCCCCGATTTGCTTTGATTAGCTTTTCTTTAACATCTTATCCAGCAGCGGTTCCACGGATGGGCATTGCCGGCAGGCAACCAGCCCTTCCTTGTCTATTAGAGTGAAGTTGGGCACGCCCTGGACATCGTAGTTGCTGGCCACTGCCGCCGTTTCATCGAGCAGCACCCGGTACGGAAGCTTGTGCTTGTCCGCGAAGCGCGCCACCTTGGCCCGTGATTCCTGGATGTCAATATTGACGATTGCAACGCCCTGGGGGGCGTACTTGGCGAAAATATCCTTCAAACGCGGAATTTCCTGCACACAGTAGGGGCACCAGGTAGCGCCAAACATCAGCAGCACGGGCTTCCCCCGGTTCTCACTCAACTTGAAGGTGCGACCCTGTAAATCCTTCAAGGTAAAATCCGGCGCCCGGTCTATAATTGCCTCACCGGCCGTTCCCATTCCACGATTATTCTTTACTTCATTCCGCTCTTTCTGCAAGTCCTCGCAGGCAGCCAAGGAGATGAACAGCAAACTCAACACCCCCCAGAGAGTGTTTTCCCATTTTTTCGTCATCACATCTCCTTCAAAACCACAGCATCCCGGCATTGATCAGTAGATACTCGCCCATCGCCAGCAATATCCATCCCGCCAGACGACTGATTCTTTCCATCCACGGCCCCGACCGGGGCAAAGAAGAAAGCAGCCCGGCGAAAGTACCCATTAAGATGAGCAAAGTCCCCATCCCCAGGGAAAAAACAAACAGCAGGCTCATACCCAAAATCATATTCTGGCGCGAGGCAACGTAGGACAGCAGTATCGCCAGCACGGGCGCCGTACAGGGACCAACCACGAGCCCGGACATGACGCCGACCAGAAAACTTCCCAGGACGTCGGTTGTTTTTCCCCGGCGTTGCATGTTAGCCAAACACCGCGGCGTCTGCCAGGGCAATGATAAGGCGCCCAACTGGAACAATCCAATCAGGATGCAGACGTTGGCCAGCAAAAAATAGGTCCAGGGATTTGTTTGGATCTGCACGAATATCTTGCCCGAGAGGGCAGCAATGCCGCCCAGCAAAGTGTAGGTGACAGCCATGCCCAGCACATAGATCAGAGAGAGCCTGAAGCCCTTCCACCGGGAGCCGGCGCTGTGCGCGCCGATAAAGCCGATGGTGATCGGCGCCACGGGATAGACGCAAGGCGTGAAACTAATCAGGAGGCCGCCCACATAAACCGCCGGAAAAGCCAGCCAGGAGGCCTCGGCAATATATAAGGAGAAGCTCGGGAGCAAATTTTCCATCATTATATCAGTTATCAGTGGCCGGGGGGACCGACGGGGCGTCCTTTTTCCCCGCGCAGGGGAGGCAGTAAAAAACTTGCGACCCAGCCTCCACCAAGCGGGTGGCCATGGTCATTTCTCCGCACCGGGCACAGGCCGCCGAAGGCGCCAGCGGCGCATAAGGCTGTTCCGGCGGCGGTATTTCTTCCGTGGCAAAGACGGCGGAAAAATCCTTGTTTAAAAGATCATGGGCTTTCATCTGCCGGTACCGGGTATTTTCCTCCGGAGTGGCAGTTTTGGCTGCAATCTTTTTCCCGAGCAGCTCAAACTCGGCCCCATCTTCCCCGCCATAACCATACTCGGTCTTGCGGGAAAAGCGAAACGCCCGGCGCGCTTTCCGTTTTAAAACAGTATAAGCATTTTTCCCGTAATCCCGAAAGATCAGATTCCCTTTGCCAGCCGTCGTCCCCAGCATAACCTGGAGGGCATCCACGGCGCAGGAGTCGTTTTCCGGAAAGGCCACCACCTCCTCATCCTCGGAACGGCCAAGAGCCAGCAGCCGGACCGCCTCTCTGGCCACCAGATAACCATAAACCAGGCCAGGACAGAGATGTCCATGAAATTCAATACAGCGCCTGAGGTCGTCAGGCAGCGCTATCGTTTTATCATCCAAGTTACCCACCCCCCTTTTCATCCATCGAGAAAACTTTGTTTACACAACAATTATCATTATTGGCATGTTTAGCGGCGGTAGATTTCCTTTGCGGTTGAAGTCTTGGCCAGCTCAATCACGCCTCCGGCGCCGAAGCGGTTGATTTTGAGGCCGCCGCCCAAGCGCGGGAAGTCCGGGAGCACCAATAGCTCGTCCGGAAGCTTGTAGGGGGCGATCTTCCCGTCCAGGAAGGCCCTCAGGTCCGCCAGCGTCAGTTGGGGAGCTCCTGCGTTTGTTTTTACACAGACGCAGATTGATTCGCCGAGAACCGGGTTGGGGGTGCCCACGACGCAAGCTTCGGCGACGCAGGGATGCCTGACGACCAGCCCCTCCAACTCGGAAGGTATAACCTTGAAACCGCCGCGGTTGATGCACTCCTTCATACGCCCAAGGATCTGGACGGGGCCATTTCCCTCGCGCACCACCAGGTCTCCCGTGTAAAGCCAGCCATTTTTCAACTGATTGGCGGTCTCCGCGGGGTTGTCCCAGTAGCCGCTCATCACGTGCCAGCCGGACAAGAGTAGTTCGCCTGGCTCTCCGCTCCGGCGGTCCTCCCCCGTCTCCGGGGCGATAATTCTTATCCGGGTGCCATAGATCGGGTAGCCGATATAACGCTCCCTGGTGGCCATGTCGGTGCCGTAGGGCAGAATGATCGAGAGTCCGGGGCCGACCTCGGAGGCGCCCAGGAAAGAGGAGATGTAGATCCCCATCTCCTCTTGTACGCGGGAAATCAGGCCTTCCGGCGCGATCTGCCCGGCGATGAGGCCCGCCCGTACCGAGGAGAGGTCGTATTCACCCCTCTGGGGATCGTTTAGCTCCATTATGTAGTGGGCCGGGGCTGCCAGTTGGATCGTAACCTTTTCCTCCTGGATCAGGCGGAAGGCTTCCCTGGGGTTGAACGCCTCCATGAGTACCAGCGTCGCGCCCAGGAGCAGCGGCTGTACGAGCAGCGCACCACAGCCATAGGAGTGGGCCATGGGCAGAAAGGCCAGGAATATGTCATCCTCGGTTGCATCGGTTCCCAGGGAGTAGGAAAAACCGGCGCGGACCACCTGGGATTGGCTGAGCATTGCTCCCTTCGGTTTTCCGGTGGTGCCCGAGGTGTAGATGAGCATCGAGAGGTCGTGGGGCTCTAGTGCGGGGGGAGGCACCGTTGCTCCAACAGGAGTCAGCTCCTCGAATCTTCTTATCCCCTCCAGACCAGCACCGGCTTTGGCTTCCATACCCGCGACCACCACCAGCTCAAGTTTTGGCAGTTCCGGTTTGAGGGTGGAAATCGCCTCCAGGTAGTCGAAGCCCTGCCACTTTTCAAAGATGAACACCGCACGCGCGCCGGAATTTTGTATAATAAAGCGCGCCTCCGATTCCCGGTAGCTGGCGTTTAGCCAGGCCACAACTACTCCCAGCCTCTGGAGCGCGTAGAAAAGCTCCACGAATTCGATGGAGTTTTTCATGTACATCGCAACGTGGTCGCCCTTATTCAGCCCCGCCTCGGTCAGCGCGGTGGAGAGCGCCTCCACGTCTTGGGCCAGTTCCGCGTAGGTGAGGCGCCGCCCACCCTGGACAAGGGCAAGTTTATGCGGCAGGCGTTGCGAGCTTTCCGCTATGATTTGCCAGACAGTGTAACCGCTCAAGCGACCGTATAACTCTTGAACTTTAGAAGCATCCATGGCTACTCGTCATTTCACTATTATTTCATTTTTCTTCTTGAGTTACATATAGCATCAGAGAGTGACCTCGTCAATAGCCCGGAATTTAATCCACAATAACAGTGCCAGTGGCAATTTCTCTTGACACACAAGCCGCTTTTTCTTAGAGTCGCAATGGAAAAATCAGCTCTTAGCAGTTAAACACGACCCTAAGGCGCTGAGGGGGGACATTCAGCGAAAGTTGTGTGACGAACAATTGTAACCCCGCCAAGCGGGATAAGTGCGTTAACGTAATTGTTTCCCGCAGGGAAACAATTACTAACTTACTAATGCGTTAACGTAATTGTTTCCCGCAGGGAAACAATTACTAACTTACCAAGGAGGTCCACGAGAAAAATGGCGAAAGACGTGAAGGAGATATTTACCGACTGTACGCTCTGTTACCACAGTTGCGGGACAGTCGTCACGGTGGAAGACGGTAAAGCCGTAAAGATCGAGGGACTGAAATCGCACCCCTTGAACAAAGGGAAACTGTGCCCGAAAGGAGAAGCAGCCCTCGAACACATCTATGCCCCGCACCGGCTGAAATATCCGCTAAAAAAGGTCAATGGAAATTGGGAGCGGGTGAGCTGGGATCAGGCCCTCGACGAGATAGCAGGGAAGCTCTTGCAGTTGAAAAAGGAATTCGGCCCCTCGGTGCTGGGCGTCTTCAGCGGCTCGATCGGCGTGGAAAATCTCGAGATGGCCGGTCTGACCCAGAGGTTTAAAGCTGCCTTCGGTTCGCCGAACTTTTTTTCCGTAGAGAGCATCTGCTATCGCATGAGAATCCGCACCCGGCAGATTACCTTCGGCAAGTATCCCACGGAGGAACTTGATTCCAATCTCTACATCCTCTGGGGTCACAACCCCGATGAGTCGGACTTTCCTTTACAGCTCGCCCTCGAGGAGAATTTGAAAAAGGGGGCCAAGCTGGTCGTTATTGATCCCAAGAAGATTCCCCTGGCCGATCGCGCCGACATGTATCTCCGGATCAGGCCGGGCACCGATGGCGCCATGGCGCTTGCCATGATAAACGTCATTATCAACGAGAATCTTTACGATCGTGATTTCATCGAGAAGTACACGATCGGATTTGACAAGCTTGTTCCGCACATACAAAAATATACGCCCGAGTGGGCGGAGAAGATCACCTGGGTCGCCGCCGCAGATATCCGCAAACTGGCCCGCCTTTTTGCCAAGACCCGAGGAGCGGGCATATATCAGGGAACAAACACCCAGGACCAAACGGCAAATGGCACGCAGAACAGCCGCGCGTTCTCCATTCTCCAGATCATCACGGGGAATATCAATATCCCGGGGGGCTGGGTGGTCAGCCCGCGCCTGGCCTTGGGCAATGTGGGTTTGAGCGTGACCGGAGAACCCCTGGGGGCCGACCAATATCCGCTCTTCTATGAAGTATGGGGCAGAAAGAGCCCCTACGGTATCGTGACCTGCGTTCCAGAAAGTGTACCGGACAAGATCAAGGCCTTCATGGTAATCGGTGGAGATCCCGCAATCTCGATGGCCGATTCGAATGCCTTCAAGGATGCGTTCAAGAGGCTGGAGCTCCTGGTCGTCCACGATCTCTTCCTGACGGAGACGGCAGCACTGGCCCATTATGTCCTTCCGGCCTGTTCCCACCTCGAGAAATGGGGGGTGGCTTATACCTATAATGTCTGCCACTGTCTGCCCTATCTCATGTTGAGGAAAAAGGCCATCGAACCGCTTCATGAGTGCTGGTCGGAATGGAAATTATACACCGAACTGGCAAAAAAGCTGGGGATGGGAGATCAATTCCCCTGGCAGTCGGAGGAAGAGCTGGTCACCTTTGAGTTGGGACCATCGGGAATTACCTTCAACCAACTTCTGCAGGAAAAACCGGAAGGCGCCTTTTATCAGCAGAAGGCCTACGGGATGAAAGAGACGTCTTTCTCAACCCCGACCAAACATATTGAGATCTACAGCGATGCCCTGGCAAACGTGGGTTTTGATCCCCTGCCCACCTACCTGGAGCCGCACCGCAGTCCTTTAAGTACCCCTGAATTATTGGAAAAGTATCCCCTCATTCTTTCCACGGGGAATAGAAATCGCTACTATACGCACGGACAATTCAGGAAGGTAAAATCCCTGCAAGAGGAAAACCCTCAACCGCTGGCGGAAATAGGCCCGCAAACAGCCCGGCGCTTCGGGATCAGCGACGGGGATAACATCACGATTGAAACAAACAAGGGCGTGGTCCGCATGAAAGCCAAGGTTGAGGAACGGGTGGCGGAAGGCGTGGTCCTCATACCCCACGGGTGGCCCGGGGAGGCCAACGCCAATCTGCTTACGGACACGGAGTGCCGGGAGCCCATTATGGGTTACCCCGACATGAAATCGCTCCTGTGTGCCATCAAGATCGCATAGAATGATGATCGAATTGCATAAGAACCAGGGCATACTGCTTGTGAACGGCAAGGAGACCGTCCATTATTCAGAAGGAATAACGCCGGCGGATGTGCAGAGAATAATCCCTTCCTTTCGGGGGACGGAACGGATGCTCAGGAAAAAAGAGGCCCGGAGGGCCACGATGGCCTTCGGCATCCTCGCCGCGCATCAGCAGGGAACGGAGGGCAAAGGTCTGAGAATCCGTTTCGACGCCCTGGCTTCCCACGACATTACCTATGTCGGCATTGTTCAGACGGCGCGAGCCAGCGGGTTGAAGAACTTCCCCGTTCCCTACGCGCTGACCAATTGCCACAACAGCCTCTGTGCGGTCGGCGGCACCATCAACGAGGATGATCACCTCTTCGGCCTCTCGGCGGCGCAGAAGTACGGCGGGATCTATGTCCCGGCCCACCAGGCGGTTATCCACCAGTACGTGCGGGAACGGATGGCCGGCTGTGGCAAGATGATCATGGGTTCGGACAGCCACACCCGCTACGGCGCGCTGGGCGCCATGGGGATCGGCGAGGGCGGTCCGGAGCTCGTGAAACAGGTTATCGGCCGGACCTACGACACGGTCTGGCCGGAGGTGGTCGCCGTCTTTCTGGAAGGTAAGCCCCGTGACGGCGTGGGACCACAGGATGTGGCGCTCGCAATTATCCGGGCCGTCTTCAGGAACGGCTTCGTGCAGAACAGGGTCATGGAATTCGTCGGCCCGGGGATCGGGAATCTTTCCGTTGACTTCCGTAACGGCATAGACGTTATGACCACGGAGACGACCTGCCTTTCCACGATCTGGCGCACCGATGAAAAAGTGGCGGACTACTACCGCACGCATGGCCGGGAAGAAGAGTACCGGAAACTCGATCCGGGGGGCGTGGCCTATTACGACGGACTAATCTGGGTGGACCTCTCCCGGATGGAGCCGATGATCGCCCTCCCGTTTCACCCGAGCAATGCCTTCGCCATCCGGGAGCTGAAGACGGACCTGACGGACATCCTGCGGGAAACTGAAAAGCAGGCGCTGAAACAGCTCGAAAACCGGGATCTGAAATATTGTCTCACCGACAAGGTCGTCGCAGGAAAACTCAAGGTGGATCAGGGGGTTATAGCCGGCTGCGCGGGAGGAACCTTCGAAAACATCGTTTACGCCGCGGCCCTCTTGCAGGGCCATTCCATCGGTAATGAGGAATTCTCCCTGAGCTTTTATCCGGCGAGTCAGCCGATCCTGATCGAGCTGACGCGCAAAGGGATGCTGACCTCCCTTCTGGAAAGCGGGGCCACCATGCGGACGGCCTTCTGCGGCCCCTGTTTCGGCGCGGGGGATGTGCCGCCGAACCAGGGTCTCAGCATTCGTCACACGACGCGCAACTTCCCGAACCGCGAGGGATCCAGCCCCCAGGATGGCCAAATCGCCTCCGTCGCATTGATGGACGCCCGCTCCATCGCGGCAACCGCGCTGAACCGGGGCTTTCTGACCGGCGCCGATGAAATCTCCTTTCATCCCCGCCGCACGCGCTACCATTTTTTGGCAGGCGTTTACGAAAACCGGGTCTATCAGGGCTACGGCAAAGCGAAACCTGATATCCCCCTGCGCTTTGGGCCAAATATCGTGGATTGGCCCGCCATGTCCGCCCTGCCGGATCAACTCTGCCTGATCGTCGCCGCCGTGATTACGGATCCGGTAACCACGACGGACGAGCTGATCCCGTCGGGGGAGACCTCCTCCTACCGGTCCAACCCGCTGAAGCTGGCCTCCTTCACGCTCTCCCGGAAGGATCCGCAGTATGTGAGGCGCGCCGGTGAAGCCCACGCGTTGGAGAAAATGAGGCTCTCTTTCCTGAAAGACGGCAAGACGGATGCCCGGTTGCTTACGGCCGTCAAACCCTGGGCAACCGCATTCGCCCCCGGAATCTCCTCCAAGGAGTTCCTCCGGACAACTGGCCTCGGCAGCCTCGTCTTCATGCGGAAACCGGGGGACGGTTCGGCGCGGGAGCAGGCGGCCTCCTGTCAGAAGGTTTTGGGAGGCTGGGTCAATATCGCCAACGCGTACGCCACCAAGAGGTACCGGAGCAACCTTATCAACTGGGGGATGCTGCCGTTCACCACGGCGGAGAACGGCGCAGAAAAGCTGGCGGTCCAGGATGCGGTGTTTTTTCCATCTCTGCGCAAGGCGGTTCAGGACGGGGCGGAAATTATCGCAGCGCTGATTCTGAAGGAGGACGGCCGGATCATCCCGCTGGCCCTGGAGCTCAAGAAACTGCCCCAGGTGGATCGGGAAATCCTGCTGGCCGGCAGTCTGATCAATTTTTATAAACTCTTTCCTGACTGGTCATAAAACGCTGGTCATCGAACATATCAAATCCTCCGGCAGCCGGGGCCGCTCAGGCTGCTGCGGCCGCCTGCCTCGGGAATGACCTGTATCTGGGCGCCGATACGTTCCTTCAGCGCCGCGACGTGAGAGATGACGCCGATCAACTTGCCGTCCTGACGTAGTCCCGCCAGGGTCTCAAGTGCCGTTTCCAGGGAGTCTTCATCGAGGGTGCCGAATCCTTCATCGAGAAAGAGGGAGTCAACCCGGACATTCCGGCTGGCCATCTGAGACAGGCCGAGGGCCAGGGCGAGACTCACGATAAAACTCTCGCCGCCCGAGAGATTCTTCGTGGAACGGATCTCCCCGGCCTGATAATTGTCAATTACATTCAGTTCCAAGGGCTGCACGGCGTCACGGATGAGGAGATAGCGATCCGTCATCTTCCGGAGCTGCCGGTTGGCATGCGCGGTCATCATCTCAAAGGTCAGCCCCTGGGCAAAATTCCGGAACTTCTTGCCGTCGGCAGAACCGATGAGTTGATGCAGGTTATCCCAGCGAAGGCATTCTTTTTTCTGGACGGCGATGTTCTTCAGGCGCTCCTCCTGGTTTTTCCTTTGCCTTTCATTGTCGGACAAGCCCTTGATGATGCCGCCAATATCCAGTCCGAGTTCTTTCAGAGCGGCGTCACCCCTGCCGATGTTTTCCTTCAGCGTCTCAGCGGATTGATCCGTCAAGTTTCTCTCCCGCTCCCCGGCAAGGGACTGCGACCTGTCCTGACGGCGGGCGTCAAGTTCCGTTTTTTCCTTGAGGAGGGCTTGTTCCTTTTCAGTGAGCAACTCCCGCTCTTCTTCACCCAAGCGTAATGACAGGTAGTCGGCCTCATCGGCAAATCCAGCCCCTTTGGTCCGCTCCCTCCATTGCTGTTCCGCCTGCGCCAGTTCCTTGGCCCGCAGATCCGTTTTTACTTGCCCGGAAGCGATCTTCTCCTTCAAGGCGCTGATTTCTTTTTCAACTTGCCCATAGTCTTCGCGGGCCTTTTCCAAGGCATTGCCGGCCTTGTCCACCTCTTCCGCCAGCCGCCTCTCCTCCCCGTCGGCGTTCTTCTCTCCGAAAAGCTCCTGTCGGGAACCGCTCAGGGATTCATACTCCCCTTTTAGCCCGTCACGCTCTTTGCACCTTGCCGCCAGATCCTTCTCCAGACTGCCCAGCAGGGCCTGATGCTTCTCAAGCGCGGCTTTCAGTTCATCGCTCTGTTTATCCCGATTGGTTTTTTCAGCCTCTTTTGCTAACCAGATATCTTTGCGCCCGGTCAGGTCTTTCAAGAGGGGGTCGAGGCTTTCCAACTGAATTTGGCTGATCCCGAAAAGTTCAACATCCGCCAGGACAGCGGCGCGGGCCTTTTCAGTCTCCTCCGCCAGCGCGTCGCTATCTTTTCCCAGCCGCTCATAATCGCGACCGGCCGTCGCCAGGTTGTGTCTGGCCTCCTGTAAAGCCTTCCCGGCATTGTCAAAGGTCTTTCTTGTTTTTTCCAGGGCTGTCTGCATCGCCTTTTCCTGTTTACCCTTCTTTTCGGCCAGCGTGACGATAGCTGTTGTTGCGGCAATTTTTGCCTGAACGCCGCTAATCTCTTCACGAACCTTTCCGGCACGTGCGGAGGCAGATTTAAAATCTGTCCCCCATGCTATGCCCAATCTCAATTGGGCGTCGGCGCACTGTTTTTCGTCAGCATCCAGCGCCGCCCGCTTTTCTGCCTGCTCTTTTTCAGTATGCCGGATTTCGGCTGCGGTCCGTACCCGGTCGGCTTCCAGCTTGTTGAGACGATCCGACGTCTTTTTAAATTCAGCCTTTGTTTTCTTAAGCTCCGCCTCCGCCTCGCTCAAGACGGGAACATTCCCCCTGGCATAGGGATGCTCCGCCGCGCCGCACAACGGGCAGGGTTGGCCATCCTCCAGGCGTTTTCTTTCTTCCTCGAGGTCGCGGATACGGCTCAGGAGCGATACCTGCGTTTCCCGTGAGACCATCTCCTTTTCCAGAAGAGTTTTTTGATCGGCGCCGGATTTGATCTCTCCCAAGATCCTGCTGCTACCGGTGTTTAATGCTTCCCGTCTCGTTTTCAGGCCGTTCAGGGCCGTGGCTGTCCGGTCCATCCGCTCATAAGTTTCGCCTGTCTGAACCAGAAGACGTTCGCGCTCCTTGAGCGTATCCGTCTCGTTACGCCACTGGCTGATGTCGCGTCCCTGCAGGATCAATTTGATGGCGTCCGTCAGGTCATTCGAATCATGCTGATTCTTTTCAAATGACTGACGAATTTTTTCATGATCGGCCTCTCTTTTGGCGCACTCGGCATGGGTGGATTCTTTTTTCTCGGCCGCAGTGGAAAGCGTTTTCATCGCCTTTACACGCCTTGCCTCTGTATCACGAAGCAAGGCAAATTCCCTCTCGATGACGCTGAGGTTGGTCATCAACGCGGCATCAACGGCGTGCTCGGCCTGGTATGCACGGATAGCTTCCAGAGCGGCATGAGCCTTCTTTTGTTCCTGTTCACCGCTTGTGACAGAGCTTCGGTAGCCTTCTCCCTGTTCCTCGATCTCCCCAATCGCCTTGTCCTTCTCTGCGAGCTGCTTCTTCTGCTCACCCAACCGGGCATCGAGGTCACGCACCTTTTTGATGACCTCTCCTTCCGACATCTGCCCGGCTCGCACTTTACTCAGCAGGGCCTCTGTGGTTTGTCTTACGGCAAGCGCCTCTGCACCGGCCTTCTCCTTTTCAGGCAAAGTTGCAACGGCGCTCTGTAGTTCCCTGATCTCACTTGTCTGCAAATCCCGTAAAGCCGTTACCCCCCTGTAATCGCCATCCAGACCGAGGGCCTTGCGGGATTTTTCCAGCCTTTGAGATTCCGGCGCAAAGGCCTGACAGCGCTGCTCAAAATCCTGCTGCTGCTTAGCCAGTTCACCCAGTTCTTTCTCCAAGGCAACCATACCCGCAAGCCAGGCCAGGGCCTTGCCCATTTCCTTAACTTTCCCGGCAAGTTCCATTTCCTGTTGCTGTTTTTTTGTTAAACTGGCCCGCAAATCCCGTTCTTCATCTTCACCAAGTAACTGAATGCCTTGCAGTTCGGCCTGCAATATCTCCAGCCTGCTGTTCTCTCCGGTGCGACGCTCGTGAACTTTCATGGAGATCCGGCTGTAGATGTCGGTACCGGTAATCTGCTCCAGAATGGGCGCCCGATCGTTGGGAGAAGACTGGAGAAAGACCGCGAAGCCCCCCTGAGCAAGCAGCATCGAACGGGTAAAGCGCTCGAAGTTCATGCCTGTAACCTTCTCGATGAATTCACCAACCTGGTTGATTTTTGATTCCAGAACCCTATCGGAATCGGCGTCTGCTATTTCATGCCTGGCCTGCTGCAACTCGCCTTCTTGCCTTTTTCGGGCGCGGTGCTGACTCCAGTGGCAACGGTACCGGCCCTTACCGGTCTCGAAGGTCACCTCGGCGAAGCATTCCCCTGTCTGGCGCGACATGATTTCATTGCTGCTTTTCGTGACCTTGTCCAGGCGGGGCGTGCTGCCGTAAAGCGCGAGGCAGACGGCATCCATGACGGTCGTTTTGCCCGCTCCCGTGGGGCCGGTGATGGCAAAGATGCCGTCCGATGCGTAGGCCGGGTGGGTAAAATCAACCTGCCATTCGCCTACAAGTGAATTCAGGTTCTTGAATCGAACGCCGAGGATCCTCATTCCGCCTTCTCCTATTCAGCCATTGCGTCCGCTTCGTTCAGGGATACGATTATTTCACTATAGGCGCTCAACAGCGCCGGGCGCTGATCATCGGGGATTTCATGCGCTGCGAGGCAGCGCTGGAACACGTCTGCCGGGTCGAGGTCATCGAGTGTTTCATCTGTATCCATGCTGCTCATGGCGTGTTCCAGCGCCCGGTTGTTCTTGACGCGCAGAATCGAAAGGCCGCTCCCTGCAACGGCCTCATCCAGGCGCGTGCTCAAATCGCCAGCAATCTCGTCTCCTTCATAGATGATCTCCAGCCAGGCACTGCTTCCTCGGGACTTCAGCCTGTCAATGTCCCGGGCAATAATTGTCCAATTTCCCCGCAAGGTTTTCAACTCCTGGAAACAGGGCACGGGAATATTGGCAACTCTGGGCGCCGGGACCGAGAAATCAACGATAATCACGCTTTTTTCCTGCGCAGCTTCCCCAAAGCCGATCGGCAGAGGCGAACCGGAATAGCGGATGAAATCCGAACCGCCCACCGTCTGAGCAATATGGAGATGCCCCAAGGCAAGGTAGTCAATACAATCAGGGAATACATCCGTTCCAACGTGCAGAAGGGAGCCGATATACAACTCACGCACCCCGTCGCCGTCGGCGGTCTGGCCGCCTTCGGTGAACAGATGTCCCATAGCAACGATGGGCACAGGCTGTTTCAGACCGGCAAGTTTCCCTTGGGCCGCGTCGTACACCAGCCGGTAATGAGTTCTGATTCCCTCTATTATCTTCCGCTCCTTGTCCTCGACACTCTCCCCCACTTCGGCGGTACGGATGTCACGGTCCCGGAGGTAGGGGATGGCGCAGACGATCAGCCGTGGTTCGTCATCCGGCCCGGCAATCATGATCACTTCATTTTCAGGAGATTCGGACGCACATCCCACAACATGGATGTTGATAAATTTCAGGAGTTCCCGGGGGGCGTTCAAAAAAGAGGCCGAATCATGATTCCCTGCCGTAACCACCACGTGGCGGTTTGGCGAGGCCGCCAAGCGGTAAAGGAACCGGTAATACAGTTCCTGGGCATGGTTGCTGGGCGTGCTGTTGTCAAACACATCCCCCGCCACAAGCAGCACCGTGATGTCTTCACGCTCGATGAGCGCCGCCAGCCAGCTCAGAAAGGCTTCGAATTCTTCGTATCGCTTGCGACCATACAGGGCGCGGCCAAGATGCCAGTCGGAGGTGTGGAGAATCTTCATGTCATCCCATTTCTGGAGAGGGATTATTAATTACTGTGTGCGCCGGAGAAAGGCGTTTTCCTTCCCGCTCATGGACTCTATGACAATCCTTATGACAGCGGTCTTCTTGATGTTCTGGTCTTTCCTAGGGGAGATAGCATAACTGGAGGGCACATATCTCTGCACCATTTTTTTCGGGATTATTCCCTTTTCAATCTTTTCATGAAATGGCGCGCCAGAAGAGATCCATAATGCCGAATGGCATCAACCCCAGATAGAGGATGAGGACATTAAATACATAACAAAGCGCCTTTTGATGAAAAACCAGCTCTATGGCGCCCTGCCCTTCCTCCGCGTCGCGGGAATAACTCATCCGTACCAGGTTCAGGTAATAAAACATGGAGATTACCGCATTGACGGCGCCGACGAGGACGATGCTAAGATAGCCGGCCCGGAAGGCGCTGACGAAAAGGAAAAGTTTGCCCGTAAAGCCGCCGCTGGGCGGGATGCCGGCGAGCGAGAAGGCCGCCACCGCCAAGGTAAAGGCCAGCAGGGGTGATCTCTTGGCCAGGCCGGTCAAATCTCCTACGGAAACATTGCTCCCGTTGCGGGAAAGAAGGATAATCACGTAGAAACAGGCCAGATTCATGAAAAGATAGACCGTCATATAATAGATGGCCGCCGCGCCGCCATCCGCGCTCAGCGGGATAATGCCCATCATCAGGTAGCCGGCGTGGGCAATACCCGAATAGGCCAGCAAGCGCTTTATGTCCTTCTGGACCAGACCGACGAGATTGCCCAGCGTCATGGAAAATGCCGCCAGCAGCAGCAGGAACAGGGCCAATTCGGAAGGAACGTTGGAGGCCAGCATGGTAAGCCTGATCAGTAGAGCCGTGGCCGCGATCTTGGGCACGGTCGCAATAAAGGCGGTGGTCACGTTGGAGGCGCCTTCATAGATATCGGGCGCCCAGAAATGCAACGGGAACAGTGAAAGCTTGAAGAAGAAAGCAATCAAGGTCAAGGCCAAGGCCAGGATTCCCATGGGCTGGGTAAGAAATTGGGGTAATCTGGCCATGATGTCGGACAGATAAGTGGAGTGGGCCAAGCCGTAAATATAGCCCATGCCGTAGAGCATGATGCCGGTAGCAATCGCGCCGAAGAAAAGGTATTTCACGGCCGCCTCGAGATGGAGCCGCGAGTGGGCTTTCCGTAAAGGAACAATGACGTAGAGGCTGAATGACGAAATCTCCAGACTGATAACGATGGAAATGAGCTCCACCGAACTTACCAGCATCAGCAGGCCCAGGGTGGAAAATCCCAGAAACATGAAGAATTCAGGTAGAAAATCATCTTCTATGTCGTCATTTTTTTCCAGCATGAAAACGACGAGGCAGAGGCCCGTAACCAGCAGACACTTGAATACCTGGGAAAATAAATCCACCCGGTAGGCGCCGGAGAAAAACTCTCCGCTGGCGCCCGCACTGAGAAAGGTTACGACCAGACCGATCAGGGCCAGCAGCCGTGCCAGGGGAAAAATGGATGCCTTTTTCTCACATAACGAAAGGAGAAGGAAAAATACTGAAAACATCAACATGAAAAGCTCGGGAAAAAGCATCATACCGTCAACCCCTTAATGGGATAAATTTGTTAGTTGCATCTGCAAGTTCGTCAGAGTGGCTTGCATAACGCTGACGAAGGGCCGCGGGAAAAGCCCCACCCAGAAGACGAACACACCCAGCGGCGCCAGATAAATGATTTCTCTTACATTCATATCTTTGATGTCGCGCTTGTCTTCCCGGCCCCAGACGATCTGTTTCAGCAGCCTCAACATGTAGGCAGCCGCCAGGACGGCCCCGATAACGGCGCCGAAACCGGCCAGCTTATGCTGGAAAAAGGCACCGATCAGGACATAGAGCTCGCCCACAAAACTGTTCGTCCCGGGGAAAGCAAAGGATGAAAGGGCAAAAAGACCGAAGAATGTTACATAGAGAGGCGCAATCTTGCCGAGACCGGCGTTGTCGTATATCTGGCGGCTGTGGGTACGTTCGTAAACAATCCCGACCATGAGAAAGAGGCCGCCCGTGGTAATGCCGTGGTTCAACATCTGGAGCATCGCCCCGGCCAGACCATAGAGCGTGAAGGTAAAGATGCCCAGCGTGACAAAGCCCATGTGCGCCACGCTGGAATAAGCGATCAGCTTCTTCATGTCCGTCTGGCTCAGGCAAACAAAACCTCCATAGATAATACCGATCACGGAAAGAGCAATCATGAACGGGGCAAAGTAAGCGCTGGCCTGCGGCGCTATGGGCAGACAAAACCTCAGGAAGCCATAGGTGCCCATCTTCAAAAGGATGCTCGCCAGAAAGACGCTGCCCGCCGTCGGCGCTTCCGTGTGGGCGGCCGGCAACCAGGTATGGAACGGGAACATGGGTACCTTGATGGCAAAGGCAATGGCAAAAGCCATAAAGACCCAGATCTGAAATTGGAAGCTGTAGCCCCTGAACATCGCCTCGGGAATACTGAACGTGCCGTTCGTGATAGCAAGGGCGATAATCGCCACCAGGAGGAACACGCTGCCGAAGAGGGTGTAGATGAAAAACTTGATCGAGGCGTAATCTTTCTGCGGCCCTCCCCAAATCGCAATGAGCAGGTACATGGGGATGAGCATGGCCTCCCAGAAGATGTAGAAAAGGATGAAGTCCAAGGAACAGAAGACGCCGATCATGGCCGTTTCCATGAGCAGGATACAGATCATGAACTCCTTGACCCGCTTTTCAATGGCTTTCCAGGAACATAGTACACAGATGGGCGCAATCAGGGCGGTTAGCACAATCAGCATAATCGTAATCCCGTCCACCCCCAGCGCATACGCTATACTATAAGATGGTATCCAGGGCCGATATTCGCCAAACTGGAAAAGAGGGGTCTGGAGATTAAAGTTGCCCAAAAGTACGAGCGATATGACCAGGGTTGCCAGCGTCGCCGTCAAGGCCAACATCTTGATCAGCGCTTCATTCCTCATGAACAGGATAACGAGCGCCCCCACCAGGGGCATAAAGATGACAATGGAAAGGATGGGAAATCCCAGGGGATTTATAGTAAAATATGACGGCATGTTTGTTATTCCTTTAAACCTTCATATACGCGCAAGTTACAAAACAAACCAAAGAATCGCAAAAAACAAAAAGAGCGACAGGCCGACGTAACTCTGTATCCGGCCTGTCTGGAGCTTTTTGGCGACGGCGCCAAAACCCATAACGGAATGAGCCGTGCCGTCCACAATGCCGTCAATTACCTTCCGGTCGAAACCGTAGGAAAGCTCGGCATTTTTAAATAACGCCGTGAGACCCAGGGTGCGGTACAGTTCGCCCCAGAATGCATCTATTGGGCAAATGACCTTTTCGTCGAGTTTCATGAATAATAACGAACCCTTGCGGTAGAAATAATCAACATCGAGATTCAGCTTTGCCTCGGGGGTAAGTTTTTTCAGCATCAGCCAGAAGACGAGCCCCGTAAAGGCAAGTATCTGCAGCATTTCCGACAGATGGTGAATATTATAGGGATGGTATTCTACCGGGAACGGCAAGAGCACATACAGGCAATCGGGATAGACGCCGATAATGAAACAGGCCAGGGCCGTCAACCCCATCGCCCACAGCATGTTTCGGGGTGGCTCCTTAGCGGCGGCGAGGTTCGGCTCCGACTCCTTGCCGAAGAAGGCAAAGTAGGTGACCTTCAAACCCACGGAGAGGAAGGTACCAATCCCGGCCAGGTTCATAAGACACATGAGCCAGAGCTGGCCTTTTTCGTGGGCCGCCGCTACAATCATGGATTTACTGACAAAACCGCTGAAAAGCGGAAATCCGGAAATGGAAATGGCGCCGACCACGTAAAAAATCATCGTTAAAGGCATGTATTTGTAGAGGCCTCCCAGGCGGTTGAGCTTGGCCGTGCCGGTTGCGTAAAGCACCGCTCCGGCGCCCATAAAGAGCAGGGCCTTGTAAAGGATATGGGCAAAAGCATGGGCGGTGGCGCCATTGAGCGCCAGATGCGAGCCGATTCCCACCCCGGCCACCATGTAGCCGACCTGGCTGATAATGTGATAGGCCAGCACGCGGCGGATGTCGTTTTCAATCACCGCATAACAAACCCCAAAGACCGTCATCGCCGTGCCCAGTATGGCAAGGATCTCGAAGCCCGCAAAGCCCCTGGCCAAGACGTAAACCGCCGTTTTCGTGGTGAAGGCGCATAAAAAGACGGCTCCTTCGATAGTGGCCTCGGGGTAGGCATCGGGCAGCCAGGCGTGCAGCGGCAGCACCGCCGCGTTCAGCGCAAAGCCGGCCAGAATAAGGTATTGCGGCCAGGAGGCGTTTACGGGCAGGATGCCGTTAAAGGCCATGCTCCCGGTCTGGTAATAATTCAGCAGCAGGCCACTGAAGAGCAAAAGCCCACCGAAGATATGGAACAACAGATAACGGAAACCGGCCTCAAGGGACTTTTGGTCTTTGCGATACCAGATGAGAAATACGGACGAAAAGGCCATGATCTCCCAGAAGATGAACAGGGTCAGGTAATCACCCGCAAAGACCGATCCGAGAGCGCCGCCAACGTAGCAGAAACCGGCGATATGATGGCCGTCTTCTTCCCTTTTCAGGGCATAGAGGGCGCCCAGGAAAGACATAATGACAAAGACCCAGGCAAACACCATGCTGAGCCGGTCCACCCGCCCGAAGAGACAGAGGATATTGAGAAAGCGGTATTCCCCGTAATTTCCGTACTGGGTCAGGGCGACGGAAATAATCGCGAGAATCGGGATAAGCAGGATAAATCCCTTCTTCGCCTTCCCCCGGAAGAGGGGTAAAAGCAGACTGCCCAGGAAAAAAAACAGCGCCGGATGCACCCACCTATCCATAATAATCCTCGTCTTTGGCCAGAAACAGATGCGCGATGCCCTTGCTTACCTTAATGAGCAGAAAGCAGCCCACCAAGGCAAAAAAAGTCCAGAAGGCATAAATCTTGTCCACAAAATAATGGGAATTTTCCCGGGGGATAAAAATGTCCAAAACCACCAGCAGGACGAGGCCGATAAAAAATACCGTTTTCAGCCCGGCGGCATTCTTTTTGATATACTCTATCGTATGAACAATATTCATGGTTTAAAACAGCCTCCCGATCAGACCGACAAAAAAGCCCGGAAATACGCCCAACCCCACCGAAATAAGGGCCGCCAGCACCAAAGGTATGACCATGGTCAGCGGCGCCTCCTTAATATCCTTTCTGCTCCAGCGGTCTTTCCGGCCTTCGAAAAACGCGCGGATGGTGATGGGCACAAAATAAGCGGCATTCAGAATCGTGCTGGTCATCAGCACTACCACAAGCGGCATATTGCTTATTTTCAGGGAACCTTGCAACAGGTACCATTTGGTGACAAATCCGGCGACGGGCGGCGCGCCGATCATACTGAGCGAGGCCAAGGCAAAGGCCCCCATGGTAAAGGGCATGGCATAACCAATCCCTGCCATATCGCTGATCTTCTTCTTATGGTGCGCCACATAGATAGCGCCTGCGCAGAAGAACAGGGTAATCTTGCTGAAGCCGTGGTTGACGATATGGAGGATCCCGCCCAGCACGCCACTATTATCCAAAAGCGCCACCCCGAGGACGATGTAGGAAAGCTGACTCACGGTGGAATAGGCGAGCCGGGCCTTCAGGTCGTCCTTAGTCAGGGCGATAATGGAGGCCGCCAGGATCGTGAAGGAGACGAAATAGGCGGTGAGGATGCCGAGCCCGAAACTCTGCAACAGGTCCGTTCCGAAGGTGGAAAGCATGACCCGGGAGATGCAGAAGACACCGGCCTTGACAACTGCCACGGCATGCAGCAACGCGCTGACCGGCGTGGGCGCCACCATGGCCGAGGGCAGCCAGTTGTGAAAAGGCATGATCGCGGCTTTGGCAAAGCCGGCGATAAAGAGGATATAGGTGACGGTGATCCACAGGTGATTGGCCGTCGCCGGGAAAATGCCGGTGCGGATATTGTCGGCAAAATCAAGCGTCCCCGTCATGACATACGTCAGAATCAGGGCCGGCAGAAGAAAACCCTTGGAAGTTCCCATGAGATAGACAAGGTATTTCTTGGCCCCGGCATACCCCTCCGCATCCTGATGGTGGGCGACCAGGGGATAGGTAAAAAGGGTAATAACCTCATAAAAAAGATAGAGCGAAAAAAGACCGCCCGAATAGGAAACACCCTGCGCCCCCAGAATGGCGATGGCAAAGCACATATAGTAGCGCGTCTGGGCATGCTCGTTGAGGCTCCTCATGTAGCCGATATTGTAAACGGAGGCAAAGATCCACAGAAACGAAGACACGATACCGAAGATCAGCGAAAGGGCGTCCACCCGGAAGTTCAGGTTGATGCCGGGAGCAATGGCGGAAAGTGTATAGACGATCGTCTGCCCGCTCCAGATGGCGGGAACCATGCACAGCACGGAAATAAAGGTCAGCACCGCGCCGCCGATAGACCAGAATTCCCGCAGATTCGGGCGCTTGTCGGAAGCCAGGATCAGGATGGAGACGGCCAGAACAATGGCGATCGGTAAAAGGGGTTGTGCGCTTTCCATAACCATAGGTCAGTCCTTCATCTCCTGCAGATTTTCTCCCTCAATATGCTGGTATTTCCGGTATATGAGGATAATGATGGAGAGCGCCACCGCCGCTTCCGCCGCCGCAATGCCCATAATGACAAGCGTAAAGGATAATCCGTAAGCATTCTCGGGACAAAGAAACCTGTTGATGGCGACCAGATTCAGCCCCGCGCCATTCATGATCAATTCCATGGACACGAACATCCCGATCAGCGTGCGCCGGTAAATTACCCCGACAATCCCGCAGAAAAGCAGGAAAAGAGAAATAAATAGATAGACATACAAATAATTATGCAGCAAGGCTCTCATCTCTTCCCCCTGGAGAAAAGGGACAGCATGATGGCTCCCAGAATACCCACCACGACCAGAAGTGATATAAGTTCAAAGGGCAGCAGCAGGTCATTAAAAAATATCTGACCAATCTCTCTGGCGCCCTGATTGAAGCTCGGCGCGCCGAGCTGGGGAAAGGTAACTTTAACGAACCTCACGAAGATCACCAGTGTAATCAGGGCCGTCGCCAGAGCCGCCCCAAATTTCCCGAGCGTCGTCCATTCCTGCGGTCGGCGGTAAAGCGGCCCGGCTAACATAATGGCAAAGGCAATCAGCACGGTGATGGCCCCCACATAAATAAGCATCTGCATCATGGCCAGAAATGGGCTGTTCAGGTATATGTAGAGTCCCGCGACGCCCAGCATGGCCGTAACCAATCCCACCATGGCATAGATGATGGAGCCCGATAAAACGGCGGTCGCCCCGCCGGCCATAGTCGCCAGAATAACAAGAAGGAATATGATTTCCGAAAGATTCATCATACCTGCTTCCTCTTTTCAAATTCCTGGACCAGATCGAAATGAAAATCTTCGCGCTTGACGCCCACCAGATTGAAATCGGCCGAAAAAGCCAGGCAATCGGAGGGGCAGCTCTCCACGCAGATGCCGCACTGGCTGCACGTGGTGTAGTCCAGCAGATAAGTGGTGGCGGTCTTCTTCTTTTCCCCTTCCCTTTTCTCGCCTTCGACGCTCTTGATGGAGCCGGAAGGGCAGTTCCGGGCACAGATACCGCAGGCGATGCAGCCATTTTTATCCGGGCTTTCCGTAGAGGCGAGAAGCTTGGTATGGCCGCGGAAACGGGGACTTATCTTCAATAACTGGCGCGGGTACTGGGAGGTAACCACTGGCTGGAAGAAGCACTTGATGGTAACCCCCAAGCCCGTGAGCAACGAACCGGCGCCCTTGAAGAATGTGTTCACTGAGGACATCATAGCTTCAAAAGTCCTCCCGTAATGAGCAGATTGATAAATGTCAGCGGTATCAGCACCTTCCAGGAAAAGTTCAGCAACTGGTCAAACCGGACGCGCGGATAGGTCCACCTGAGCCACATGATGACGAATACCAGGGCATAAGACTTGATCAGGAACCACAGAATCCCCGGCAGGAACGGCCCCTGGTAGCCCCCCAGGAAGAAGGTCGTGGCCACGGCGCTCACGATAAAGATATTCGTATATTCGGCCAGGAAAAATAGCGCAAACCGCATGCCGGAATATTCGGTATGGTAGCCGGCCACGAGTTCACTTTCCGCCTCCGGCAGGTCAAAGGGAGTCCGGTTCGTTTCGGCGACGGCGGCCGTAAAATAAATCAAAAAAGCGAGCGGCTGATAGCAGACAAACCAGATATTACCCTGCGCCTCCACGATGGTCTTCAGGGAGAGGGAATTCGTCATCATGACGATGGGCAAAAGCGAAAGCAAAAGCGGTATCTCATAGGCGATGTTCTGGGCAATGCTGCGGATCGCACCGATCAGGGCATACTTGTTGTTCGAACCCCAACCGGCAAAGAGAATGGAAAGCACGGAAAGGGAGGAAAAGGCCAGGATGACCAGGATGCCTACGTTGATGTCCTTGACCTGCAGCGCCGCATCGAAGGGAATGACCACAAAAGATACTAGCACGGGAATAAAAACAATGATGGGCGCCAGGAAGTAAAGGGGTCGTTCCACATTGCGCGGCGTCAGGATTTCCTTCCCCAAAAGCTTCAGGGCATCGGCGAGCGGCTGGATGAGTCCGTAGGGGCCAACCTCCTTGGGGCCAATGCGCAACTGCATGTGGCCGGCCACTTTTCGTTCCGCCCAGGTCAAGATCAGGGCGTTTACAACGACGAAAGCCAGCACGCCGACGAGGCCGAAAATCATCATGGCTGCTTCCCTGCCGATTATATTAAATATGAATTCCATTACCTTAGCACCAGTATCAACGATCCATTTCGGGTATGACCAGATCGAGGCTGCCCAGAATAGCCACGGCATCGGCCAGCATGTTTCCCTTAGCCAATTCCGGAAAAATAATCATATTGGAAAGCGAGGGTACCCGCCACTTCATCCGGTAAGGACGATCGCTTTCATCACTGACGATATAAATACCCAGTTCACCGCGCGGCGTCTCGACCACGTGATAAATATCCCCCGGCGGCGGTTTTAGTTTTTTGGGGACCTTCTCCGCCATAAAAGGACCTTCCGGCAGCCTGTTCAGGGCCTGCTCGATAATTTTCACGCTGTTTTCCATCTCCCGGATACGGACATGATATATGTCCAGGGCATCGCCGCGCGTTCCCGTGGGAATGTCAAAATCCAATTCCCCATAGATGGAGTAGGGTTCCGCTTTTCTCATGTCCATGGGTATCCCGGTTCCGCGCAGCACCGGCCCGGAGACGCCGTATTTTCTGGCTCTTTCGGGTGTAATGACACCGACACCTCTGGTGCGGTTGATGAAAATGACGTTATTGGTTATCAGCTTGTCATACATGCTGAAACGGCTCCGCATCCTGGCAAGAAAGGCCCTGGTTCCGGTGATAAAGTCATCATCCACGTCGTTATAGAGCCCGCCGAAACGGAAGTAGCAATAGGTAAGCCGGGAACCAGTAATCCCCTCCAGGATGTCGTTTATCTGTTCCCGATCATCGAATACATACAGGAAGGGCGTGAGAGCCCCCAGATCGGCCAGATAGGCGCCCACCCATAACAGGTGGCTGGAGAGGCGGTTCAGCTCCGTGGCCATGACCCGCACGCATTCGGCACGGGGCGGCACGGGGATGCCGCAGAGCCTCTCCACGGCGGTTACATATCCCAGGTTGAAGGACATCGCGCCCAGATAATCCATGCGTCCGGTGTTGGGAAGAAACTGGAGGTAGCTCCTGTTTTCCGCCATCTTTTCGTGCATGCGATGGAGATAGCCCAGCACGGGCTCCGCTCTTTCAATGTATTCGCCATCCATTTCCAGCACAACCCGCAAAACACCGTGGGTGCTGGGATGCTGCGGCCCGAGGTTGACGAAAAATTTGCCGTCTTCTTCCTCGGGCTTAAAAGAAGCGAGCAATACCCGATCGGCCTCGGAAACGGGCGTCCGCTCCTTGCGCAGGGGGTAGGTGTCAATCCCGTCGTGGAGGAATAAATACGTCAAGTTGGGATGACCGTCAAAGTAAACACCGTAAAACTCGTGGATTTCCCTTTCATACCAGGCCGCACTGTCAAAAACATTGGAGATGGTGGGCGCCAGCGGTTGGCGGGGATCTAACTTGACTGTCACCTTGACCCGGCAGAGTGATTGATGACCGCTGAAGAAGTACACCAGTTCCAGATACTCGATATAGTCCACACAAACGATGGTGGGTAAATAGAAGCCCCGGGCATCAAAAAAACCGGCGACAGAAAGCAGGTCCGAGGAGGCAACGGCGAAAGAAAGATGGTAACCCTTCTCCCTATAGGGTGCCTCTTTGATCTCCAAATCTTTATAAGTGGCGGTCAGCTCCGCCTTGATTTTTTCTACCATCGCTTATCCGGTCCCGGGAATCTTCTGGTCCCTGTGATCTTTTCCTCTAACCTTAAAAAACCTTCCAGCAGGCCTTCGGGCCGGGGTGGACATCCCGGCACATAGACATCTACCGGAACGAGGAGGTCAACCCCTTCAATAACATTATATTGCCCTTCAAAGACAAACGGTCCGCCTGATATGGCGCAGTTCCCCATGGCAATGACCCATTTGGGGGAAGGCATCTGGTCGTAAAGGGTCATCAGCACGGGCGCCATCTTCTTGGTAACAGTGCCCGTAACGATCATCAAATCAGCTTGTCGGGGCGACGCCCGGAAAACGCCCGCCCCGAACCGGTCCAGGTCAAAGCGGGACATGGCGGAGGACATCATCTCGATGGCGCAACAGGCCAAACCGAAGGTCAGGGGCCAGATGGAATTGGCCCGGGCCAGGTTCAGCACTTTTTCTACGACGGCAAATTTTACCGGGAGAGCTTCCTTTTCCAGGTGAACACTCCTTTCCCCCAGGCATAAATAATGGCCAGGGCGAGGATGAGGACAAAAGACAACAAAGCGTAAAACTCATACACTCTTTCCCCTCTGGCATAGCTTAGGGCCACGGGAAAAAGGTAGAGCACATCAACATCGAAGGCAATAAAAATCAAGGCATATATATAATAACTGAGACTGTAGCGTATCCAGGCGCTGCCGTAGGGTTCGATGCCGCACTCGTAGGTGTTCAGGGTCTTTTCCCCCTTCGTCCGGGGCGCAAGGATATAGGCAATAAAAACGGGAACAAGGGTAAACAGTACAGATACAACGAGAAAGATGGCAACGGGGGCAAATTCTGCTAAGTTATTCATGGTGGACACTCAATCCAGAACTTAAAAACCGGAACTCAAATAAATGTAAAACTTCATCACAATGAAGCTATATTGTATCTACCCAAACAATGTTTGTCTGTCAAGCTTTTTTCTCTATAAAAATGCTTTTTTCTATTTCCAGCCATAATTCTTCTTTTCCCGCACCCGTCCGGGCAGAAAAAAGAACCGCCGGGACGGAAGGGTGTGAGAAGAACGCCAGAATGGCCTGCCGGCTAAGCATGGTCTGTTGTTTCGAGAGCTTGTCTATCTTGGTGAGTACCAGCAGGTACGGAATCCGGTAAAATTCCAGCCAGCGATACATGGCCAGATCATTTTCACCTGGATCTCGCCTGATATCAAGGATAAAGAGAACCAGACGCAATGCGGACCTTTCTTTGAAATAAGCCTCTATCATGGGCCCCCATTTGTTTTTCACGGTCAGAGGCACCTTCGCATAGCCGTAACCAGGTAAATCAACTAGGGAAAGTTCGTTGTTTACGGTAAAAAAATTTATCATCTGCGTGCAGCCCGGGGAATTGCTCGTCTTGGCCAGACCCTTCCTCCGGACCAAGACATTTATCAGAGAGGACTTACCCACGTTGGATTTGCCGGCAAAGGCGATCTCCGGCAAAGACGCCGGGGGATAGTGGGGGGGCGCCGCGGCGCTTTTGACAAAATTTGCAGAAATAATTTTCACCTGAAAATACACCTCAAATCCCCCTTAATCCCCCTTTTCTAAAGGGGGACATTATCTATTCCCCTCTTTGGCAAAGAGGGGTCAGGGGAGTATGCAGGGTGCTTTGGCGAAGCGTAACGCACCGAATATTGGTGGGTTACGGCAAAAACCCGCCTAACCCACCCCGCATGATTAATGCCATATTGATGGCTAATTGGAACAATAATATGAATGGAAGAAGGCGTCCGAGCAGACCATAAGCCGGGTTCTGTAACGCCCCCGGTTGCCCGTAGGGCGCCGATGATCATTCCTCTGGGACAACAGTTGCCTGCTGCCTCAAGCGACGCTACCCGAGAACGTCGGGCGGGCCGCCCTTAATGTTCTCCTATTTGGTCTTGCACCGGATGGGGTTTACCATGCTTTCCCGGTCACCCGGAAAACGGTGAGCTCTTACCTCGCCTTTTCACCCTTACCCCGGCAAGCCGGGGCGGTATATTTTCTGTGGCACTTTCCTTAGGGTCGCCCCCAGTCGCCGTTAGCGACCATCCTGCCCTGTGGAGCCCGGACTTTCCTCCAGTCTTCCGGGGACACGAAACGGATTGCCAAGCAATCCTATATAATGTCCCCACGCGGACCAGCGATCATCTGTTCTACTCGGGCGCCTTTTCCATCACTTCTCTGACTTTCTTCTATTTCTTTGCTTCATTTTGATCGTACCAGTAAATTATGCGGTTGCAGTTCGGGCATGTATGCAACTCGGTAGATTTCTGTAATTCAATATAAAGTTGCGGGGGAAGGTTCATATAGCACCCACCGCACACCTCTTTCCAGACTGCCACCACAGCCAGAGTGTTGTGCAATGTTTTTATGGCCTCATACTTCTTCAGAAGCTCTGCGGGGATCTTGCCCCTGAGCTTCTCACTCTTACGCCGGCAAGTCTGGAGCAGATCACCCAGGGAGTGCAGCTCCGCTTCCATTTTCTTTTTTGCCTCTCCATGGCGCTGCTGATAGGACTCCATCTCTTTTTCTTTGATCTTAAACTCTGCTTTCGCCTTATCAACCGCCTCCAGGAGCGCAATGATTTGATCTTCCGCTTCGCTATTCTTCTGCTCGAAAGCTTCAATTTCCTTTAAAACAGCCTGATATTCCTTATTTGTTTTAACTTCATTTAAACGCTCTTTGGTTTTTTTAAACGACTCCTGCCCCTTTTTCAGCTTTTCATCTTTCTCACGGTGGGCTTTCTGAGTATCCTCGAATTTCTTCCTATCCTCCTCCAAGCCGGCTTCAAAAACACTGAACGCCTCTTCCAACTTTGCTATCTCCTCCGGCAAACTTTTGCACTTGATATTAATTTTATTGATCTCAGACTCGGCTTTTTGCAGCTCAATCAAAAGCGATAACTGTTCTTTCAAGAATCCATCCCCTTTCCGGCAGCTGAAATAAAAAATGCACCATCTGCTGGTGCATTTTCAAAGAAAGGCTCGGCCTCCATCTCCGCGGTCGGTCGGATGTACTGCCGCCCCGCCGGACCAGGAGTGTGTTTTATAACATAACACTTTTTCACGCAGAAGCCGTACCTCCAATCTTTCCACTTCCTGATAATGGGCCCACCTGGGTTCGAACCAGGGACCGACCGGTTATGAGCCGGTGGCTCTTCCAGCTGAGCTATGGGCCCGCATTGTAGCCGAAAGCAATAAGCTGAAAGCTCAAAGGACCGTAGCTGCTTTCAGCTTTGAGCTTCATTCTTTGAGCTTTGACGATACAATTCAACCCACAAGCACCTCAAAGAAAAGCAGCTCCGTAATCCGCACCTGCTATACTCATTCCCACGAGTTTTTGCAATATTTTATTTTAGAGATGGTTTCAATATCTTTCTGCGTGAGGGATTCCTCAGTTTCCTCAGGGCGTTAGCTTCTAACTGCCTGTTTCTTGCTATATCTGTCATTTCCAGAGGCTCTGCAAAGGAAAAATCACCTCTCTCGCTGATGCCGAAGCGCATCCTCAGCACCTTTTCCTCCCGCGGCGTTAACGTAGAAAGAATCTTTCTCGTCTGCTCGGCCAAATCCATATTGATGGTGGCCTCGGAGGGGGATATGATTTTTTTATCCTCAATAAAATCACCAAGATGGCTATCTTCCCCTTCACCGATCGGCGTTTCCAGCGAGATAGGCTCTTTGGCAATCTTTAAAACTTTCCGCACCTTTTCGAGAGGATATTCCATCTTGTTGGCAATCTCTTCCGGGGTGGGTTCTCTCCCCAGCTCCTGAACCAGATAGCGGGAAATGCGAATCAGCTTGTTGATGGTCTCAATCATGTGGACCGGAATCCTGATAGTCCGGGCCTGATCGGCAATGGCCCTGGTAATGGCCTGCCTGATCCACCAGGTGGCATAGGTGGAAAACTTATAGCCGCGCTGGTATTCAAATTTATCAACGGCCTTCATCAGACCGATGTTGCCCTCCTGGATCAAATCCAGAAACTGCAAACCTCTGCTGGTGTATTTTTTGGCAATGCTGACCACGAGCCGGAGATTGGCCTCGACCAGCTTTCTTTTGGCCGTTTCCGCCTTCTCTTCGCCCAGCTCTATCGTAGCCACCACTTTTTTCAGGACGGCATGAGAAAGTCCTGTCTCCTTTTTTATTTCTTTGAGCCTCCGGTCGGCATTTTTAACGATAGTCTCACATTCTCTGATTTTGGCGGCCGAAACGCCACAGGCGGCAACAATCTGCTTTTCCCGCCCGGGCTGAGCTTTCAAACGCTGCCAGACCTTTTCCATCTCTGTCAGCGACAGTCCCGTTTCTTTCCGGCACCTGTTGATGGCCGTTTCCATCTTTTCCATGGCCAGGACGTGGTTTTTCAGCAGGCCAACGATCCGGGCGATCTGCTTTCTGCTGAACTTGACCTTACGGCAATGAGTAACAATACTTTTCCTGTTCTTTTCCACCTTCACTTTCAGAAGGCCTTTTTCCGCCTCGTCAAGTCCCCTGCCTTTAAGCTTGTTCTTGAATTCGTCATTCTTCCTGTAAAGTTCCGTAACCTTGTCCGTAAGCTTGATGACCCGCTCCATATGCTTATCTTCTTCGACGTAACCTTCTTCATCCTCGAGGTTATCCAGCACATTCTTTATCCGCAGCGTCCCTTCCTGCAAGTTTTTCCCGATATTCACGACCTCTCTTATACAAAGGTCAACGGAAAAAACCGCGTCCAATCCCTCCCGCGCGCCCTCTTCTATCTTCTTGGCAATCTCCACTTCGCCTTCTCTGCTCAGCAGGGAAACAAACCCCATCTCACGGAGGTACATTTTGACCGGATCTCCCGTCTTGCCGGCGGTTGACATAAAATCAAGCGCTTCCTCCCCCTTGACATACCCCACCTCATCCACCGCTTTCTTGACCACTAATTTTTCACCCTTATCGGTATCAATGATATCAATATTTTTTTCACCAAAAAGCATAATTATATCATCTATTTGATCAGAAGATACGATATCCGTCGGCAGCAGGTCGTTCACATCATCATAGGTCAGAAAACCCTTCTCCTCGCCCAGAGAAATAAGCTTCTTGAATTCTTCCGATTGCGGTTCTTTTGCCATGTAGGTTTCCCCCTGTTTGTTTTTTACTTTTATTGCCATAAGTCGTAACCCCGCTAACTTGCTAACGCCGTTATAGTTGTTTTTCTTCCTGCATGAGCTTTTCTTTTTCCCGCAAGAGGCGGTTTTGCCAATCACTATCGCGTTGTTCCTGGGCTTTTTTCAGCTCCAGGCTCAGATTCTTCTTCCTGCCCCCATACCACTTGCGTTTTACCTTTTTTATATTATCGGTAACGTAGCGTTCCCACACCTTTTCATCATCGGTCCGCCCCTCAAGCATAGACTTGAAGATTAGTTGCTTCAGGGGACCGTTGGGAAGGCCATCCAGAAAAAGAGAGGTCGTGAGGTTTTCTGAGCTGTTTTCCCTGCTTCTTGCGATCATCTGCTCCCCCAGACTCTTCAATTCACCAGCGGTGAAGCATTCCATTACCCCGCTTTCTCCCACCTGCGGAATACTTGCCGTATGCTGCAGCATGAAAAGGATGAGGCTTAACTCTACCTTATCCAGGACACTTGATGTCTTTTCCCTGACGCGGCCCGGCGGCTCGGAAGACGGCTCCCGGGTCCGGAGGGCTTCTTTCTTCAGCACCTCCTGATCTATGCCTGATTTCTCGGAAATTCTCTTTAAAAAAAGATTCCGTTCAATGGCATCACCAAAACCGGCAACGAAGTGCAAGGCCTCTCGCACGGCATCCCGTTTTTCCTCTAAAGAAACTTTTTCTCCCACCAAGTGATCAATATAGTAATCAATGACGGAAGGGGCCTCCTCGATTATCTGCTCCAGCTTTTCTCTCCCGAACTGCCTCACATAATCGTCGGGATCATATTTCTCCGGCAACACTACCGCCCTGGCATGAACTCCTCCGGACAGGAATAATTGCACGCTCCGCTGCAGTGCCTTCCGGCCCGCTTCATCCGCATCAAAAAGGACCGCCACGTTACCCGTGTAACGTCTCAGGAGCTCAACCTGCTCCGCTGTCAGCGCCGTGCCCATACTGGCCAGCACGTTGGTCAGACCCGCGTTCCAGAGGGAAATTAGATCGAAGTAACCTTCCACGAGGATGGCATAGCCGCTTTTGCGGATGCCGTCTTTGGCTCTCATTAAACCGTAGAGGTTTCTACCCTTGCTGAATACCGGCGTCTCCGGGGAATTAAGATATTTGGGCTCCCCGCTCGCGATTATTCGGCCGCCGAAGGCCATCACGCGGCCGCCGGCATCCTCGATGGGAAAAATCAGGCGCCCGCGGAAACGATCATAGTAAGCCCCCTCCCCGGCCTCGGCGTCTTCCTCTTTCGCGACGATCAGCCCGGCCTGGGCAACCATCGGCAGGGCAACATTTTTTTGCTCAAAATAGCTTTTCAGCGTTCGCCAACCCTCGTCGGCGTAACCCAGGCGAAATTCCCTGACGACATCCTCCCGGATGCCCCTCTTTTTCAGATATTCTCTTGCCGGCAGGCCAGTCTCAGAAAAAAGGCGACTCGTAAATAATTTTGCCGCCGCCTCATTGATGCGATAGATTTGCTCGCGGATGCCGTATTGCTCCCTTTCCTGATCGTTCAGCACCGGGTCAGGGATAATGACCCCCGTCTTTTTGGCCAGATGCCTGGCCGCCTCCGGAAAAGTCATATTGCTTACCTTCATCAGGAAGGTAAGCGCATGCCCTCCCTCTCCGCAACCGAAACAATAGAACATCTGTTTATCACGGCTAACCGTGAAGGAAGGCGTTTTTTCCTTGTGGAAGGGGCAGAGGCCGAGGAAATTTCTGCCCGCCTTTTTCAGGGTCACATATTCCGATACGAGCTGAACAATATCAGCGCGTTGCTTTATTTCTTCAATCTTGTCGGCGGGAATGTGACCTTTCACCTGAAAATGCACCTCAAATCCCCCTTCATCCCCCTTTGCTAAAGGGGGAATTTATGGTTTCACCCCTTTGCTAAAGGGGGAAATTATGATTCCACTCTTTGTCAAAGAGGCAACCTTCTACTTCCCCTCTTTGCCAAAGAGGGGTTAGGGGAGATTTTCATTGTCCGCAGAAAATAATTCCTAACTCACTAATGCGCATCAGCCCGGATTGCATCCCGGTTTTTTCCCGCCCAGGACGTGCAGATGGAGATGGAAAACCACCTGTCCGCCTTCCAGATTACAGTTCAGCATCACCCGGAAACCTCTCTCGTCAATACCCTTGAGCTTGGCAATCTTGGGCACCGCCGCCATCATGGCGTGCAAGTATTCAATTTGACTATCATTGACATCCATCAGGGTCGGGATGTGCTGTTTGGGAATAACAACCACATGCACTGGCGCCGCCGGTTTTATATCGTCGAACGCCAGCACCAGGTCGTCTTCATATACCTTGCTGCCCGGTATCTCGCCTCTGATGATCTTGCAGAATATGCAATCATCCATTTTCTCCTCCCTTTGCCGCCCGGAGAGCCTCTGCCAGCGACAGGGCGCCGGAATACAGTGCCTTGCCGACAATGACGCCGGCCACACCGAATTTTTCGATATCCATAAGCCCGGTGATATCTGCCGCCCCCGCAACCCCGCCCGAAGCGATCACGGGAATATCAACTGCCTGAGCCAGCGCCCGGGTGGCCTCGATATTGACGCCGGTACCCACGCCATCTCTCTTGATATCCGTATAAATGATGGCGGCCAGGCCCGCATCGGCATATCTTTGGGCCAACGACACGGGGGAAGCGGAGGTATTTTCCGTCCACCCCTGCACGGCAACCTTGCCGTCGCCCGCATCAATACCGAGGATGATCCGGCCCTCGTAAGCACGGCAGACTTCCCGCACGAAAGGCTCATCCCGCAAGGCCGCCGTCCCCAGAATAACCCAACTGAGCCCCATGGTCAGGTAAGCCTCTATGGTCTCACGGCTTCTAATACCGCCGCCCACCTGCACGGGAATAGAAACTGCCCGCAGAATGCCGTTAATCTGGTCTCTGTTTTTCGGCGCTCCGGCCAGGGAGCCATCGAGGTCAACGAGATGCAGGCGCTTGGCCCCCTGTTCCTGCCAGTTAACGGCCATCGCCACGGGGTCGTCGGCATAAACGGTAACGCGGGCAAAATCGCCCTGTACCAGGCGCACACACTTGCCGTCTTTCAAATCAATTGCCGGAATGACGATCATCGGTCAATGCCTCAGAATTTATCAATTTATTCCCGGAAAGGTTTTCAGGATCTCAGTCAGGCCATCCTCCGCAAGTTCCTTCGCCGTCACCCATTTCCCACCCCGGCTGAAGAAGGAGGACGCCTGCAAAATATTCTCCATGAGCGAACGTTGCGTCTTGTCAAAGGCGCCGCGCCAGACGATTACGCCATCCTGGACTCTGACCAGATGCAGATCAAAGGCGACCGAAGCCGGTTTCTCGACAGAATAAGGATAGCCTTTCCGCTCCCGGTAGCGGAAAACATAGCCGACCAGAATCGCATCCACATTCAATCCCTTGCCCGTCTTCTGCAGGATTTCCGCCAGAGACGCAGGGCTGGAAGCCGCGGTACGCGCATAAACCTCAGCGGTCTTATCGGGTTCAATAACGGTAATTTGCTTGTATTCCCTGAGGCTTGTCAGAACCATGTCGAAAACCACCTTCTCGGCCGCAGGCGCCAGTTTCTCAGTCTGGAATATCGCCCCGCACAGGGGGCAGGATACCATTCTGACAGCCGGATCTTCAGGTGCGAGGTCCTGAAAAGGCAGGACGGCCAGGCGGGATAGAGTGATTTGCCCAACCGGCAGTCCGCTGGTATAGATGCCTTGCGTAGCCTGGCAGCCAAAGACCACCGGCAGGAAAAAGGATAAAACGGCAAGGGAGAAAATCCGGTGGGAAAACAATATTATATCCCCTTCATGGCTTATGTTTCACATCTCAAAGCACACCCTTGGTGGACAACACACCCCTCACGGCGCCGTCAATCTTAACCGCATTTTTAAGCGCGTGCGCCAGGGCTTTAAAAATCGCCTCCGCGATGTGATGGCTATTCATACCGTAGAGTAGGTTGATATGCAAGTTCATACCGCTATGGTCGGAAAAAGCTTTAAAGAATTCCCTGAGCAGCGCCGGGTCAAAACTCCCGATTGGCTTCGTCTCAAACTCTACGTTATAAACAAGATAGGGCCGGCCGGAAATATCCAAAGTCACCGTGCAGAGGCATTCGTCCATGGGCACCGTGGCCTCCCCGTAACGGGCAATGCCTTCTTTGTTTCCCAGCGCCTTCCGGAGGGCCTCTCCCAGGCAAATCCCCAGATCCTCCGCCAGATGGTGATCGTCAACTTCCGTATCACCGGCGCTTTTAACTTGCAGATCAAAAAAACCATGCCTGGCCAAAAGCAATAGCATGTGATCGAGGAAAGGGATGGTCGTTCCGATTTGACCCTGCCCCTGACCATCCAGATCAATAACCACGGAGACATCCGTTTCCGTGGTCTTCCGCTCAATTTTTGCGCTGCGCCCCATGTCCAGCCCTCCCGTTATGGCCTCAGATGACCTTGTTCAAGGCATATTCGATGATTCCCTCGGCCCCGGCTTCCTGCAGTGCCGGGATTAAATCTCTCACCATGCTGCTGCTGACAACCGTTTCCACGGCAAACCACTCCTCGGAATACAATCCCGAGATGGTGGGCGCCTTCAAGGAAGGAAGCATCCCTGTCACAACACTGAGCTTCTCCCTGGAGACATTCATTTTAAGTCCCACCTTGCCCATCGCCTGGAGCGAACCGTTGAGAAGAACCTTTATCTGCTCAATTTTTTTCCTTTTCCAGGAATCTTTCCATGCCTCATGGTTGGCAATCAACTGGGTGTTGGTGCGCATCAGTTCATGAACGATGCGCAATTTATTCGCCCGGATCGTCGTACCCGTTTCCGTCACCTCCACGATGGCGTCCACCAGACCCTCGACTACCTTGGCCTCCGTGGCGCCCCAGGAAAACTCTACATGGACATTGATATGGCGCTCGGCAAAATATTTCCTGGTAAAATTCACGAGTTCAGTTGATATATGCTTGCCCTCCATGTCGGCAACGGCCCTGATGGGGGAATCCTCCTGCACTACCAGCACCCACCTGGCCTCCTTGGGAGACGTTTTGGAATACACGAGGTCCTGAACCACCTGAACGTCCGATTCATTCTCCATGATCCAGTCCTTGCCCGTGAGCCCCAGATCCAGGTTTCCATCGGCCACATAGCGGGACATTTCCTGCGCCCGGACGAGGGAGCAGGAAATGTCATCGTCATTAATATCAGGGGAATAGCTACGATCATCGTAGGTAATGCGCCAGCCGGCCCGCTTGAAAAGATCAATCGTATTTGCTTCCAGGCTGCCCTTGGGTATGCCCAGTTTCAGCTTGCTCATTTATAAACTTCCTCCGGATTGAATATTCTTTCTTCCTTAATCTCCACTTCCCCATCCGTCAACTGCCGGTAAAAACAGGACCGATAGCCGGTGTGACAGGCCGCACCGCCCACCTGATCCACTTTCAAAAGCACCGTATCTTCGTCGCAATCAATGTAAATTTCCTGGACATGCTGAACGTGACCGGAAGATTCGCCCTTGAGCCAAAGTGCTTTCCTGGATCTGCTCCAATAGGTAGCCTTGCCGGTAGCCAGGGTAGCAAGCCAGGACTCGCGATTCATATAAGCCAGCATCAGCACCTCGCTGGTGCGGCAGTCCTGGGCAATAACCGGCACCAACCCGTCGCCCTTCGCAAAATTCGGTTCCAACATCTTGATCCCTTAACCTGAAAATGTCTTCAAATCCCCCTCAATCCCCCTTTGCTAAAGGGGGAAGTAAGTTTGTGCCCCTTTGCTAAAGGGGGGCTCTACTATTCCCCCTCTTTGGCAAAGAGGGGTTAGGGGAGATTTTTATTGTCCCTTGTGACGGCGTGCCGTCATAAGAGTTTCACCAATTAATGCTAAGTGTTGAATGCTAAATTAAGAACCCGAATTTATCAAGGATTATTTTTCGATTTAGAGAAATGGCAGCGGTTTTTCCATCCGATAGACAAGCGCCTGACAGGTGGCGATAAACTTGCCACTGTCTTCGGTCACCTTTATCTCGTACAGAGCGGTCTTTTTGGTCCGGTTTATTTCCCTGGCTTCCGCCGTCAAGGTTGCCCCCAGGGTGGGGGAGGACAGATAGCTGATGTTCATGTTCAGGGCCACGGCAATTGTGCCGTGGGAATTTCCTGCCGTTTCAAAGGCCTCGTCAATCAGCGCAAACACCGCTCCGCCATGGGCCTTGCCGAAGATGTTTTCCATCTCCGGCGTAAACACCATGGAAACTTTGGAATATCCGTCCTCCAAACCGATCAACTGCAGGTTGAATTTCCGGGCAAAAGGTTCTTGTTCCACCTGTTTGAAGATTGCCGCCCTGACCTTGTCGTCCATGATGCAAACTCCTATAAAATTAAAAGGGCTCCCCGGCAACGGGAAGCCCTTGAATTGTTTACAGAGGCGTTTTCAGGGCATCAACCAGTTCGGCAGCAACGTGACAATGCCCGGGAACAGATAAACACAAACGGCGCCAACAACCAAGCTGAGCAAGAATGGGTACACGCCCGAATAGACGACTCCGAGCGGCGTCTTGGAGATTTTGCTGACGACAAAAACGACCGTGGCGACCGGCGGAATGACAATACCCACCATAATGGTGATGCAAATCAGTATCCCGAACCAGAGCGGATCATAACCCAGACGGAGAATGGCCGGGTAGAAGATCGGCGTAGCGAGGATCATGAAAGCCAGGTCGTCAATAAAAGACCCGCCGACAAGATAAATCACAGAGATGAGGAGAATGGTACCCCAGGTGGGTAAGCCCAGACCAACGAGCCAGTCTGCGGTGATCATGGGAATCTTGGTAACGGCAATAAAATGGCCCAAAATCGTGGAGCCGAGCAGGAGGGTTAGAACCATGACGGCCGTGCCGATAGAATCCGACGCGGAGGTGAAGTATCCTTTAATATTAATTTCTCTTTTTGCAAAGCAAAGTATTAAAACCAGGAAGGTACCGACGCTGCCGGCTTCGGTAGGGGTAAAAAAGCCATAAAGAATCCCCCCGATCATCAGAACAAAGACAACCGCGACATATATGACATCCGGTAGCGATCTGAAGCGCTCGCCCCAGGTATATTTTTCACTGGACGGGCCGATATTCGGATTTATTTTACACCAGATGTAAATAACACCTACAAAGAGAAAGGCAATGAGCAAGCCCGGAAGGATGCCCGCCAGAAAGAGCCGGCCGATGGACACATCCGTGATGATACCGTAGATAATCAGGGTAACGCTCGGCGGCAGGATGATGCCGAGGGTGCCGACGGTCGCGACAATGCCCGTGGAAAGCTTCCGGCCATATCCATAGCGGTCCATTTCCGGGATGGCCACGGAGGAAAAGGTCGCCGCCGTAGCGGGCGAGGAACCGCAGATAGCCTTAAAAGCCGTAGCGCCGACCACCGTGGACATGGCCAGGCCTCCCGGGATGTGGCCGACAAATTTATGGGCCGAGTCAAAAAGCCTTTTGGCAACACCGGAGTTGTATGCCACCTGGCCCATGAGGACAAAGAGGGGGATGACGGTGAAGCTATAGGAGCTGAAAACGTTATAAACGTCTTTAGCGAGCAGATTGAGGGCCGCAGGCCAGGAGGTAAGGTAACCGAAGCCCAGGAAACCTACGGCAATCATGGCAAAGGCCAGCTCGATGCCGGTCAGAAACATGACAAGAATAGTCACCATCCCTAAAATACCAATTGTTACTTCACTCATATTTGCCTCCCATGACCTTGACGATGTCGGTGAAGAGCACAAGAACCTCAATAAAGCAGGCAAAGCCCATGGCAAATACGACCGGGTAGAACGGAAGCTGCGTGGTGGGACTCACCTCGCCGGATATGACGAGATCTGTCGCAAAACGGAACAGGTTGTAGCCGATGAGGACAAATATGGCGATGCTGATAACCCGGGTCAGAATGTTCATGGTGTTTTTTGCCCAGCCCGGGAATGTGTTGACAAAGAAATCAACAAAGATCAGACCCCTTTTCCAAGAGGTAAACGGAATACCGAAGGTGATCACCACCGCGCCTGCCAATTGAACAATCTCGAATGTCCCGATGATGGGATGTCTAAAAATCCTCAGGATAACATCCGTAACGGTCAGCAGCATAATAAAGGTCAAGGCGGCATAAGCGATGACATTCATCAATCTGCTGATTTTTTCTGTAAACCAAAGAACGCCGGTCATAACACCTCCTGAATTTAAGGCTCTACAGGCATAATCGTTTAACCTGAACCGTAATCGCGCGGCCCCGCATTTCCATAGGATTTGGTGGGAATGAAGGGGGGCACCGTGCCCCCCCTCATCTGTCTATCCTTTGGACATTATGTATGTTCCAGTCTTTTATTTTTTCTGATGAGTCTTAATGTAATCCTGACAGAATTTGAGCGACTCCTCACCGGGCAAGTTTTTGGCTTTCATTTCAGTCACATACCCACTCAGAAGGGGTTTCACGGCCTCGGCCCATCTGGCGTCTTCCTCTTTTGAGAGCGCAATCATCTTGACCCCTTTTTCAGTGATGAACTGTACCCCGATTTTATCGGTCGAATCCCAGAGGGCGCCGGTCTTCTCGAGATATTCCGCGCTCACCGTCTCGAATATCTTCTGGATATCAGGAGGCAGAGAGTTCCACTTGCTTTTGTTCATCGCAACGAAAAACCCGGTCGAGTAGCTGGAACCATAGTTCAGGATGGTATATTTGATGACTTCTCCCCAACGGAAACCCTTGAGCGCCTGGATAGGAGCCATCGCGCCTTCGGCAACGCCGGTTCGGAGCGCATCATAGGTCTCGGGCATGGTGGTGCCGACAGGCGCCGCACCCAGGGCCAGAACGATCTTGGAGGCCAGCCCCGTGGACCGGATCTTCATGCCCTTGAGGTCTTCGAGGGTATGTACTTCCTTTTTGGTCATATGCACCAGCCCGGGACCATGGGCATGCACATAGAGCATCTTTACTTCGTCCAGTTCCTTGGGCATAAACTTCTTTACATAGGCATTAGCCATCCGCGTGGCCGTGACGCCGTCCTGGAGACCCAGGGGGAGGTCAATGACTGAGGTGAGGGGGAACTTGCCGCGCGTATAGGTAAAACAGCTCATACCGATGTCGGCGATCCCTTTCACCACTGCATCATAGATCTGGTCTGCCGGAGCCAAGCCGCCCGAGTGGAAGAAGGTAAATTTTACCCTGCCATTCGTCTGTTTCTCAATTTCCTTGCCCCAAGCCTCGATATTGCCGCTGTGCGGTTCAGGCGCCGGGAAAAAATTCGCATAGTTAAGTTTGATTACCTCTGGAGCCGCGTGGCCGGAAACGGGCAAAAAGATCACCCAACCGGTCAGAAAAGCGAACAGAAAAAAACCAAGTACCAAATGTTTCCTCATAAAAAGCCCCCTTTGTTAAAATGTGTGCGATGCAATAAATACCCTCTTTTTACTTTTCTTACTGTCCAACGTCTAAATAGACTATAATGTAATCTCAATGACCTTGCAAGCGGAAAAGTTACCCGGAATGCTAAAGAACCCCCGGGTAATTTCCGGGGGTTCTTTGAGTTAAGATTGTTGCCGTGAATTAGAATGCGTAGATGAATCTAAGCAAAAGCTTGTAAGCATTGTCGGCATCAAAAGTGGCTGTCTTGAAGTAATCACCAATCTGCGCATAGGAGGCAACGCCGGAAATGGTCATGTTTGCATTAAATAGATACTTCAACTGGGCGTTATATTCCGCGCCCATGCCCTTGCCTTTCCTGGTCGTAAGATTCTGCTTGTCTGCCGAAGCATAGCCTGCCACGGCCTTCGCATTGAGTTTCGGGGTAATATTATAGTCATAAGCGAGATAGCCCAGTTGCACGCCATCACCGTTATTGTTCACAGTGGGGACCATGAACGTGCTATTGGTGATGCCATCAGTATTGTTGATCAGGATTACCAAATCGGTTTGGTATAGCGGCATGGACTGGGCGCCCGCATACATATCGCCCGGTATAAATCCGTTGTATTTGTCTGTACTGGTTGAGTCACCACCCTGCACATAAAGCAGGTTCCCCCGCAGATTGCCGCCGCCTACTTTCACATCAACCTTCGCATTAGCTGCAAAAGCGGAAATCTTCACATCGTCTGTCCTATCAAGAACATCGGGCACGAGATAGGTGCGGGCATTCTTAAAGTTGCCGAAGTTGTAGGCGCCCATCAGATAGTAGCTTATATTGCCCGCCTTGCCGCCATAGTTTAAACCGGCATAATAAATCTGCGCACTTTCGTAGGCAGCCTTTAGTAATGTTGTTCCTGCGGTGGAGGTATCTGTAGTCGTCAGTGGTCGCGTTCCGCGATCGTTATATCCAGGAAAGGCGGTGTTTATGACGGCCACGTTTGTGGTGTTTTGACTATAATAGGGTACATAATTCGAATTATCCTGGATCATGTAGAGGAACAGCGACGCAGTGCCGCTGCCTAACTGCTGCTTCACCGTCAGGGGGACGAAATAGACGCCATCGGTTTTCGACTGGGTAGGATCCCAAAAGGTGAACACACCCGTTGCAAAGGAGGAGGTCTTGGACAGGGCATAGTCGGCCCGGAACCCGGCCATATCGCCGCCGCCGATAAAGATGCCGGAAATATCATCCGCCCAAGTCTGGATGCCGGCCTTCACCCTCAGAGCACCGGCCTGGAACCACATAAAGGATTCCTTGAGCTCTAAATTGGTGCTGTCGGCCCCCAGACCGCCGCCCGCACCCCGCCATGCGATACTGGAATAGGAAGTCTGGCCCCAACGGGAATCTATTTCCAGATGCACCGTGCCGCCGACGTTCTCATCGGATTTTACGTTGAAGATCAGCCTGGCCCGCTGTTCAACCCAGTAATTCTGAACGGCTGGTTTTCCTGTTCCACTAGTAGGTAACCCTTGATTAGCTAAACTACCAACCCCGGGAAGATAATCCGGGATCGTGCCCGATGGTGAATAACCCATGTTAGTCATTTCCGGATACACCCGGAACGAGCCCTTCAGTTCCATTGTGGTCGCAGCCGAAGCGACGCCGCTCATTAAAAATACCGCTAATACTACCAATATTAACTTTTTCATCAATGCCCTCCTTCTCCTTCGTCCTTAGTTAAGCAGTTAATGTTCCTTGGGGCCGGGCTTTTTACCGCCTCAGACCATCACCCCACCCTTGGCCAAGACGTTTTATGTTTCTTTGACGGCTCCATATCAGATAGAATATCCATTTGTCAATAAAAATTTATTTCCCGCCGCCGGGCGCGTTCTGCCCGTTACTATAGATAAAAATTTTGCCTTCCTTATTTTCCGTCACCGCGGTTACATAAATTTTCCCGTTCTTCTTATCCACGGCTACATCCGACAAGTACCCATCCATCATCTCTGACAGGGCAGCTTCCCGGTAATTTGTTTCGTCAAATTTCAGATAAGCCACTTGCCCCCGTTCAAAGTTTCTGTAACGGGAAAACAGTCGGCTCCCTTCGTTTTTCAGCACCAGGATGGCATCCGTATCCCCGTCTTCAACCCTGATGATGCGCTGGTAAAGGGGGAAAGATATTTTTTCCATCAAGCTGTCGAGGCCCTTTTGAATGGCCCGCACCGAACCGCCATAGCGCTCCACCAGACGCTCCACCACCTTGCCTTTTTCGTCCATAATTTTCAGGTAATCGCCTTCGTCAAAAAAGGCGAGCCTATTATTATTGCCGCGATACTTGATGGGCTGGATCTGATACAGGTTGAGGAAGGCCTTAAATTCAAACGGGGACTTGGCGGTCAGGCCCGCCATCTTGCTGTATCCCAGGCGATAAATATCGCCGTCAAAAGCCTTGTCCATGCCCATTTTCTGCCCCAGCAGCAGTTCGCCTTCGACGGGATGGTTTATGGCCCGGACATACCAGTCGGCTTCAGTCTGCCGCTGGAGCTGGCCGCCGGCCGTCCCCGCGAGAACAACCGTCACGGCATCATCGGCACGCAGGGCCGTCGCATATATTTCATCCTGGCCGTTTTTATCAAAATCGCCGCAGTTGAGGGATAATATATCGTAGCTTTTCAGGAGGAAAGTGCTGAGCAGCGTCAGCCGGACGTCGTCAATCCGGTAAACATACAGGGTGTTATTGCCTCCTGTCACGAGTTCTTTTTTCCCGTCGCCGTCAATATCGGCGAGGCAAATACCCGCTGTCGGCGGAAAATGGATCCCAACGGCCTTCAGCATCTGGAAGGCCTTGGCGCCGCCGACTTTCGTGGCTACAGGGGCCGGTAGATCCTTGCCGACCGGGGCATCAACACCCGCCGCTTGCGGTTTGGCTTCCGCCCCACTAATGATCGCCGCTACCTGTTTGGAAAGCTCTTCCACGGCCGAGAAAAGCTTGCTTTCCTTATCCATGGACACGTAGATTGCCTTAAAATCGGCGGCGCCTTTTTTCAAAATCTTGACATCTACGGAAAAGGCCTCGCCCATCTTGGTGTAAGCGCCCGTGACGAGGTATTGATAATCAGTCGTTTCCATGATTTTTCTCGCCTGGGCGAGCTCATCCTTGTTTTCCAGGCCTTTTAACGCCTCCCGGAAGGCATCCTTCCCCACAATCTCTTTGGCAGCGTATGGGAGGCGGCTGTAGAGCATTTGCGGCAACGCATCTTTCATGTACTGGAGTTCCGGGGGGCCAAACACTGTAAAAGGCGCGATGCCGATTTTATCCTGCGCGAGGGCAGGAGAAACCAGGACGGGGGAAAAAAGAGCGGCGGCAAGCAGGCAAAGGGCGGCCAGAAAAAGTTGTCGGCATTTACCGCTGCCGACTGCCCGGACACCCGTCGCCAATATTTTTCCCCCCTCTAAACACTTATTGACCATTCTCAACCCCCCTTTTTCTTAAATTCCTTCTCCAATTCCTCTTGTGCGGGTTTTACATACATGTCTCTCAATTTTGGTTTTTCGATCTTTCCCGCCGGGTTGCGCGGTATGGTCGTATAGATCATCTTCTCCGGCCACTTGTATTTGGCCATATCCGTTTCCTTGACAAAATTGACAACTTCTTCATCGGTAACGGCCTGGCCTTCCCTTAGCTGAATAATGGCCATGACGATCTCTCCCAATCTGGCATGCGGATAACCAAGCACTGCCACATCCTGGATCTTGGGATGTTTGCGCAACGCATCTTCTATCTCGGCGGGGAAGATATTTTCGCCGCCCCTGATGATGAGGTCTTTTGCCCTGTCCGCGAAGAAGAAGTAACCTTCTTCATCCTTGTAAGCCAGGTCGCCGGTATGCAGCCAGCCGTCGGTTATCGTTTTGGCGGTCAATTCCGGATTAAAGGCATATTCCTTCATCAGACGCGCCCCCTTCAGGAGAAACTCGCCAACATCTCCCGGAGGCAACTCTTCCCCTTTATCATTCACGACCTTGGCCTCCATCATCACGGTAGCTTTGCCGATGGAACCGGGCTTTCTCAGGATGTCTTCGTCATAACAATTCATGGTGCCGCCGCCGCCGCCTTCAGTAATGCCATAGATGTTGCTGATGCGCAGATTCGGGAAGATCTTCTTCGAATCCGCAAGGATGATGTAAGGAACAGGCTGGGCGCCGATTTCTATGTGCTGCAGAGCGGAAAGATCATAGTTTTTCAAATCCACCTGACCTGACTTTATGGCATTAAGAACGTCCGACCACGTCGGGACCGTATTCCAGCCGCCGGTGCATTTTTCATCCGCCATGGTCCTCAGATAGAATTCTGGTTTTAGTTCCATAGCCATGAGTATCTTGCCGGCGGCTATGTAACTGGGAAATGACAGAAAGAGGGAACCACTGTGATAAAACGGATGCGGCGCGAGATAGACGCTATTGTAACCCTCATTATAGGTGAGGGCATTCCCGATGCCGATGTTGAGCAATGTCTTGTGGGCGTGGCAAACAGGTTTTGGCGCCCCGGTAGTGCCGGAGGTAAACATGAGCTCCGCCATATCGTCATCGGCCGTTTCCACACAGATTTCCTGCGGGTTGCCCGTTTCCACAATCTCCTGATACGACTTCATACCGGCCGGTACATTATCGCCGAGGCAGATATAATGCTTGCAATAATCCATTTCTTTCATAATAGGCTGCACTTTTGGTACAAAACCCTCGCCAAGGATCAGAACCTTGCATTTTGAGACATCCGCGGCATATTTGATATCGCCGCTGGCAAAGCGGAAGTTAAGCGGCGTTACCGCCGCGCCTGTTTTTAAAATCGCCATGAAGCTGGGATGCCACTCCATGCAATTCATCATGAGATGGACAACGATGTCTCCCTTCTTCACGCCGCATTCCTTTATCAAATAATTTGCCAGTTTATTTGCCTGATCATTATACTGCTCCCACGTAAGGCTCCGCCGCAATCCTTTGGACGGATAACTCTCAATGATAAACTCTCTCTTGGGATATTTACTTGCGTTAAGCCCGGAAAACATTGCAAAATTCATAAAACAGCCTCCTTCTACTTTTATTATTTAGAGCATTGATTTCAAACACGGCTCATGATAAACGAAATATATTTCTATGTCAACATTAAACTATCCCAGCGAAGATTTCCTAAAGAAGAGAGCTTTAAATTTCTACCTTATGTTTTCACCCCGGCGAACGCCGGGGTCCAGAAGGTATTGGAAAACTGGATACCGGCTTTCGCCGGTATGACGATTTTTCGAGTTTCGGCAGAAATTCAAACCAGGTCTCTCTTATACGAAAGGCTATTCTTAAAAAACATTTCAGTTGAACGGTTACTCGGAGAGCAGGGCCCGGTCGTTTTCAAAGCCGTGATGACGAAGTTCATGAAACTTTTGGACCAGCTTTTCGACCGTCAGCTCCTGTTTGGCGTCACCGGACACATCAAAAATAATCCCCCCCTGGTCCATCATCAGCAGACGGTTGCCGTACTCGATGGCGTGGCTCATGTTGTGGGTGATCATCATGGATGTGAGATGGTATTCTTTGACAAAGGTGTTCGTTAGTTCCAGCACGATCCCTGCATTTTTGGGGTCCAGCGCGGCGGTGTGCTCATCCAGCAATATCAGTGAGGGCTTCGATAAAACCATCATTAGCAGGGTCAACGCCTGACGCTGCCCCCCCGAAAACATGAGCAGATTTTCCTTCATGCGGTTCTCCAGCCCCATCTTCAGTTGAACCAGTTCTGACTGGAAGTACTCCTTCATCTTGTTATTCAGACTCCGTTTCAGCCACTTGAACCCCTTGCGGTAGGTGATCATCATGTTGTCTGCCAGACTCATGTTGGAGGCGGTGCCGAGAAGCGGGTTTTGAAAGATCCTGCCGATATATTGAGCCCGTTTGTATTCCGGTTCGCGGGTTATGTTGCGCCCCTTCAGATGGATGGTGCCGACTGTAGGGGTAATCGTTCCGGCGATCAGGTTGAAAAGGGTTGATTTTCCTGCGCCGTTACTGCCGATGATGGTGATGAAATCGCCTTCCTTGACGTTCAGGTTGATGTCCTGTAAAGCCTTGTTTTCGTTCACCGTGCCTTGATTGAAAATAACGGAAGCATCCTTGATCGCTATCATTTCCGCACCATCGCTTTGAGCGTCGCCATATTGAGCTTTCTGGACTGGGTCACAATAAGCAGGATAATAATCAGCAGACCCTTGATCAGATTGAGGTCATTGGGGGTCATATGAATGACGTATCCGTAATAACGCCCCACGTACATGACGGCATGGAACAGGATGGAACCGGCCAGCGCACAGAGTGTCAGTACGGCGATGCGGTTGCTTTTCATGATCAGAAACTCGCCGATCATGACTGAAGCCAGACCGGAGATGATGATCCCCTGGCCGAGTCCCACGTCGGCAAAGCCGAGATACTGTGCTGCAAAGGCGCCCGATACGGCAACCAGGCCGTTGGAGAGTCCGAGACCAATAGTTTTCAAGGTTTTGGGGTTTATCCCTTGGCAGATAATCATCTGCTCATTGTTCCCCATCGCCCCTATGGTCATGCCGAGGTCAGTGCGGAAAAAGAGATCAATCAGCAGCTTGACCACCAGAGCCACAATAACGAAAAAGAGCATCAGGATATATTCATCCGGAATAGTGCCTGATAACCGGCTGGAAATATCCGACAGGATGGTTTTCTGATCAATTATCGGAACATTGGCGCGGTTACCGAGAATACGGATATTGATTGAGTACAGCATGGTCATGGTCAGGATGCCGGCCAGCAGATTGGGAACCTTGAGGTGGTTATGGATCAGCGCGGTGACGATGCCGGCAATCACGCCGCCGATAAAGGCTACCAGCAACGCCAGCCATCCATTAACGCCGAGCAGAAGGCACTGCACCATCAGTGCCGCCCCGAGCGGGAATGAGCCATCAACGGTCAGATCGGGGAAATCCAGCACCCTGAAGGTGATAAACACCCCCAGTACCATAATCCCGTAGATCAGGCCTTCGACCAGAATTCCTTCAATCATGATAAAACCGTTTCACCCTGCCAGGGGTGGGAGTAGTTCCCGGCAACCACCGCCGTTGCCGGGCGATGGAGACTATTTATTTATTGATCAGCTTGCTGTTTTCTATAATTTTGTTGGCACTCTTCACAATATCCTTCGGGATCGTCAAGCCGAGCTTTTTGGCAACATCCAGATTGATCAGCAGATCTACATCCGATGTTTTGGTCATAAAACGGGTCGGCATTTGTTCCGCTTTTTTGCCGTCGAGAATTTCGATAATCATTTCTCCGGTAACCCGGCCCATTTTGTAATAATCAAAGCCCCAAGCGGCCAGTATCGGGTATTTCTCCGCTGAACTTGGATCAGCTGACATGATCGGAACCCTGTTTTTGTTGGCGACTTCCGCAATGGCACTTAAAGCTGATACTACGGTGTTGTCGGTGCTGATATAGAGTGCATCCACCCGCTTGATAATTGCCTGAACAGCCTGCTTTACCTCGGCCGATTTGGAAACGGTTGTCTCGACATATTCAAGTCCCAACTCCTTGCAGGCCTGCTTGACGACACCGGCCAGCACGACAGCGTTTTCCTCGGAACTGGTGTAGATATGGCCAAGGCGTTTGATCTTCTTGATCTTGAGCAGCAGTTCAATCTGCTGTTTCACGGGGGTCATATCGGATACGCCGGTGACCGGTTTGGTGGCGCCTTTCAGTGACGGTACCAGACCGGCTTTTACCGGATCGGTTACCGCCGAGAACACGATCGGGATTCCTTTCAGGGTGTTGACCAGCGACTGGGAAGTCGGCGTGGCAATACCAACGGCAAGGGTCACCTTTTCCGACTGGAACTTGTTGGCGATCGAGGCGGCTGTGCCGATATCGCCATTGGCGTTCTGCAGATCAAAAGTGGCGTTAATTCTTGCGGCCGCCAACTGGTCCTGGATACCTTTTTCAACGGCGTCCAGAGCCGGATGGGCAACGATTTTGGATACGCCGATAACGATCGGTTGGGATGGGGTGGCTGCGAATACCGATGCAACCGGCACTATGGCACTCAATACCAACGCGATAACCATACTCAATTTGCTCATCTGAAGCCTCCAGGTTAATTTATTTTGACAAAACATTGTTTTTGACGCCCGGAGTGTAAGCATAACGGACTTGTGTGTCAAGGAGATATTGGACAGCGAATTGCCTCAAATAAAATGTTACCGAAAGAGTGACTAAAAAAGACAGTAAACAACCTCCCGAATTGCCATAAATTAAATATTACCCAAAGAGTGCTTAAGTGACTAACAAGCAGCCATTTTCCTTGAGCCATTTTTCCCTTTTTCGGTAATCAGGCAAAATCTCGGCAACCTTGTCCCAAAATGCCGGGGAATGATTCAACTGACCGATGTGAGCCAGTTCGTGAACAATTACATAATCAATAACCGAAAGCGGCGCCATGATCAATCGCCAACTGAAGTTAAGCGTTCCTCTTGATCCGCAGGACCCCCAGCGCTTCCTGGCCTCCGTGATTTTTATAGCAGCGGGTTTGTACCCCGTAGCATCCGCATACCATTGGCAGCGCTGACCGATTATCTTCAAGGCGGCGGCTTTGTACCAGCGCCGGATTACGTAGCGAGCGAGCGGCTTTACCCTGGCGGAAAGGCACAGCTTGTCCGTGAGTTCAATATCTCTACCGGCCTGCTCAACAAGGCAAAGTTTATAGGTACGGCCAAGATACCAGAACTCTTCGCCGTCCACATATTCTTTGGCCCGTGGTTTAGGTCGCTGTGATACTTCGAAAAGTTTTTGCCTGATCCAGGCGCTCTTTTTCCTGACCACGCTTTCGATGTAGGAAATTGAGGCGCGCAAGGGGGCCCGCACCACCAGGGTGGCATCTTGCGTGACAACCAGAGTAATGGTCCGACGCCGGGAACGCACTATTTTGTGAATTGTAATTTCTTCCATTTTTTTCTTTAATTCTACTCCGCTGCCAACTGGCAGCGAAACAAAAAAGGGCCACGACTTATCGTCGTAACCCCTTGTAATCATTGGTAGGCGGTGCTGGGATTGAACCAGCGACTTCTACCGTGTGAAGGTAGCACTCTCCCGCTGAGTTAACCGCCCGTGGCCGGGGTTTGTATATCCCAAAGAAATGCCTTTTTCAAGCTAAAAAAGCTGCCCTAAACCACCTCGAAAGGTTTGAGAAGATCGTCATAGCAATCAACCCTTCGATCTGCGAAAAGGTGGTTGTAACTATTAAGATTTTTATTATCTGCGGTCCGAACATCAATATCTACAATGCAAACTTCTTCCGTAGCGCTGCCGGCCTGGCAAAAAATCGTTCCGTTGGGGCCCGTAATCTGACTTTTCCCGGTAAAAAGAAGGTCTCTGCCGCCCCGCTTTTCCCTGCCCGTTCGATTGGACGTGACGGCAAAGACTTGATTCTCCAGGCACCGGGTGACCATGCCGGCCTGGCAAAAGGGAAGCACCAGATTGGCGCTGTGGCAGATTATCTGGGCACCCTGCAGGGCCAGGAGGCGCGCCGCCTCCGGGAAAAACCAGTCAAAGCAAATCATCATCCCGATCCGGCACTGGCCAATATCAAAAACCTTAAAGCCTTCTTCTCCAGGCTCAAACCAGAGTTTTTCCTCGCTAAAAAGGTGTACCTTGCGGTATGTGCCCCGCCACCCCTCCGGCGAGATCAGCACCGCCGAGTTGAACAAACGGTCGCCCTCTTTTTCACATATACCGGCGACAATATGGATATTTTTCCGGCGGGCGATGCGGCTGAGAAACTCGACCGTTTGGCCTCCCGGGATCTCCTCCGCCAGATTGAAGGTTTCCTCCCGCGAGGTAAAGACGTAGCCGCTATTGAACAATTCCGGCAAGACAATAAGCTCCGCATCCGCGTCCGCGAGCAGGCGTGCCACCTTGTCATGGTTGACAGCGAGCTGGCCAAAAACAGGCTCAAACTGTACAAAACCCACTTTCATCTAAAACCCCATATAACAAATTTTACAGGTGTATACAGACAGAGCCGCTATCGTGTCAATGAGAATCGCAGACCCGTTTTGGCATGGCACATTCCGGGCTTGACCCGAAAATTGTCATCTGTTCGACAATATCTTCGTATATTTATGGCAAAAAAAAAGGTGATTCCATCTGTTTCCGTCTATTCTATCTGTTCCCGTACTTTTCCTTTGCTTCTATCACAATTTGATCACACCTCCACTACGGAGTGCTAGTCCGATGCTCCTTTAAGCGGCAAGGGTCTTTTATGAGCTGCTTATTGTCGTATTCTCCATTATCTTCCCATTATTCAGCAACAAGCTGCTTACCCAGTTCGAACGCATCCTGCATTACTTTCTCATTGTCTCTGATCTGGCCGGCATCCATAGCGCTCCCATAGACCATGCCAACGAGATTTGCCTCCGTGTATTTATAGATATCCTGGAAAGTCCTTAAGGCATTAACGCATCCAGAATCAAAGGGATCTTCGCCACCATAAGCCATTGCGATAGCAATCCGTTTGTCCTTGAAAGGATCATTCTGGTAGGCTGGCAACGCAAAGCACCTATCAATAAAGATCTTGGTCTGAGCCGACATGGTGAACCAGTAAACCGGGCTGGCAATTACCCAAGCGTCAGAAGCGATGAGTTTGGGGTAAAGCTCCTGCATGTCATCCGGGATGGAACAGCCCTTGCTGCCTTTCTTCTGGCAGGTCATACAGGCTTTGCAGGGCGCAATGTTCTTCCCATGCAGATAGATCGTTTCTACCTTGGCTTTGGCTGATTTTGCCCCTTTGGTTATTTGATCTGCCAAAATGGCACTATTGCCTTTTCTTCTCGGACTTCCCAAAAGTACCAGAACTTTCTTTGCCATTATGATGCCTCCAATTTATTGACTATTATGAAGTAGGGAGCAACTGACTTTTGCTTTTGTAGCAGCCCCAATAATGCGCGGATCATTCCTTCTTTGGAGTTTTGGGGATAAAGTCATTCTTCGGTACATTGCAGATTGGGCAACGCCATTTCTCGGGAAGATCCTCAAAACGAATATTCTGTGGTTTCTTTTCATATTGATGGCCACAGGTCGGACACTCATGCTCCTCCATATCAACTCCTTAAATGATATTCTCCCCAGCTGCTTTACCTGGGGCTTCACAATGACCATGATTTTATGGGCCATTTTAACCTCACTTTATACAAGATTGGTTAGGAAAAGCAAGAATAACAGCTATGGCATGGATGATGTGGCGGTTTTTCAATAAAATCTTTGCATTGATCGCTTCTTCTTTATTGAAGTCAATAATCGAGGATGTTTTGATTTTGTAGCAGCTTATAACCCGTAATGCTCATCCAAAAAGCCACGTCAGCTTATTTTCTTCACCTACGAGTCAATAGATTCATGAAGCTGGAAAAGCTGAAGATTGCCAATTGAATGAGAGTAACGCCTGAATGAGCCGCAACTGTAGTCGGCTCCATCCGTTTGCTACTTCAAGTCATTCATATCCTCCTTATGGTATCTACATCGCGGCAAACCTGATTCCCTCATTCGGATTATCTTTGAGCTTCAAACTGGATCACTTTCCGGAGGCGGGTCAATGGGTCCCCTTATTTTATATAGAGAGACCATACGCAATATTGATGCTTCCAATCAGAAGAACGTAAACGTCGTTCGTTATGGCCAATAGTCAATGCAGCACCAGCTTTACAAGAAAATGATATAGTATTTGATTTTGGAGAACAAGTCGAAGATGGAAGAGATGCAGTTATCGTGTGCCTTCCAGGTTGTAGTAAGAGTCGTTCGGCTTTAGCTAATTCAGGTTTCGTAAGAGCGTCTATATCATCTACATTTATAAATGATATCCCGAATAACGACTGCATACCTAAAGCAAATGGAGTACTTACAATACAGAGCTTTTCGTTTGGTAAGTCGGGTCCTTCATAAAGTCTTACAGAAGCACATGAAGCCATAACAATTGTTATTATACCGAGAAAAAGGGCCTTGAACCAAACATCACCTGAAATAATATTCATCTTTATTTCTCCTGCCTCGTGTCTTGGCTCTACCCGTGTTATATTTCGCGAAGCTAATTCTACACCGACATATAATTGAGTATGCTCAGATCGCCATCAGCAATAATCGCCTCCTGGCTAACCGGGATGGCAATGTTTCTTTTCACTGGCGGTAGTCAGGTTGCATCAAAAGAAAACACCAGCCAGGAGACTTGGCAGGAACAGTTGCTCAGGATCTGCGGGATCGACGTCACTGCCTGCCCCGTCTGTCAAACAGGTCTCATGTTCCTGGTTGCGCTTCTGAACCCACTTAGATGCAACAGCCCACCGGTACTATTGATATGATGATCGTTTACAATGAAAAAAGCTGTCCCCACCTTCCTGCGAAAAAATCACTCTTTTTCGCCATGCTATACTATTGCCTAAAATCGTACTGCCCGATACTTCCCGACCATTAACAGGTCAACCTCTCTTGTTGTCGGGCCATATGAATGACCACCTTCAGCACCATAGGGGCTGTAATGCTCCTGCCTCATCCGTTGTACGATAAGGAAAAGACAAAAAAGTAGATTGAAACCCCATAGCCAGTGGCACGCGGCTTAGTTATTCAAGCATCAAGCTGCAACTCCGCTGAAGATTGACACTTATTGGAAAAATTAACGCAATTATTGTTGTCACCTTTGCTTTGTCCATTTTATCGCCTAGTTAACACAAAACCCCTCACTCTTTTGAGATAATGGATTTCAATAATCTGAAAGGTGGAACAGGCAAAAAAGGGGACTCCAGATTTCTTGAAAGCCCTTTCATCTACCATCCACAATAATAATTCGTCATTCCGACATCCCCGTTAGCTGGAATGAAGCCCAGTAGTAGGGGTGCGGATATTTTTCCTTGGTCTCAAGCGCTGCTGTTCTCAATGCTTCTCTTTTATCGGTACCCTGCATCTCTTTATAGAAACGCATCATTAGTTGCGAAGTTGCAAGGTCATCCACCTTCCAGAGACTTGCTACAATGGAACTGCTGCCAGCATACAGGAATCCCCTAGTCAATCCTACCAGATCATCACCATTGGCAATCTTGCTTAATCCTGTATCACATGCACTAAGTGTTACTAAATCAGCATCCAATTGCATAGAATATAGTTTATCAGCGGAGATCACGCCATCGTATTGAGAGTCTGGAGATAGTCGAAGCGCGGATTTCAAGGGCGTTTCAGCATAAAACTGACCATGTGTGGCAAAATGAATATAGTTATAACTACTGCCGTATTTGCGTAAAGCTTCCTCAGAGGCCTCTTTTCTTAAAAACACTTTTGAATTGGGAGATGTTTTAATTACCTCGATCGCTTCTTTTTGTGCATATGCCAGATCATACTTGGGATCACCAAGATCAGGGTTGCCGAAAGCCAATATGCCAGCTTTATTAGTTGATTTCTTTCCAGTCAAGTATCTCAAAGCATCAGCGCTGGGCATCATGCGAATGCTATAACGATCTATCAAATAATTTCCCCCGTCATGAAGAGCATTTATTGGTAAGTAATGCAAAACACTATGAGGTACTATAGTCAGTCTTCGTTTGTCTATGGCATGCTCAATTGGCTGAAACAATCGCTGGTACAGTTTCAAAGAAATGTCTAAGAAGTGAGCCGAGTTAAGCATTTCAATAGATTTACGAAATGCGATGACGTCCTCCGCTAAATTATCACCATTTAGTTTTATGGCGGTAAGTGTTTTTGAGGAAAGGATGAAAGCATACAAGTCTTTATCTCTGTAGTAATATTCCAAAAGAATTTCGTCTTGTGGCAGGATATTCTGAAGCTCTGTTACAGGTTTTGATGTTACTGTAACTAAAGATGCTAATTCAGGTGCTTTATTTATTATTTCATCCTTTACCTTTATACTTACACCCCGTGTATTTGATTTATCTATCGCTGTATCCTGATTAATTGCTTCTACTTCTATTGCATCATTCTTTGCCATCATGGAGCGGATTTCTTGTGCATCTCCTACCTTTACCGCAAAATCCTTCTTAGCCGCAAGCAAATCAACAAGAGCCCTTGATTTAGCTCTTTCAACATATTCGAATGCCTTGTCATATTCTTTTCGGCTATATAAAACCCGGATGAGGTGGTGGTAAACATCCTGTTTGTCACCGACAAAGCCTATCTTATTCACTTCAGTGTTGATGGTCGAGCGCTGTTGCTCAATAACTTCAATTGCCCTTTTGTAGAAATCTATGGCTTGGTCAAGGGAGCCTTCCTTCTCGGCAATCCGCCCCCTATCGTATAATATAAGCCAGTAGATCTCGCCGTTGCTTGATATCAACTGTCTTTCCAGAAGGCTATCGTATCCCTGCTTTGCTTTCTCAATGTTGCCGGTTTCCAGAAGTGCTTTACTCATCATGAAATACCTGGGTACCTGTACATAAGAATCATATGTCTGTTCGGCAAAAGGATTGGTACCTGATAAAAGAAGATTCCCGAGCGGGCGAAAGACTGCGCTGAACATAGACAAAGCCACACCTTCAGTCAATTCTGAGAGTGCCTTGTCGTATTTACCCAATGTCATATAGGCTCTGGCCAGACAAACACGTTTCTCCGTTAAGATCCTTCCCCAACCGTAAACGGGTATTTTGGTGTTCTCTAAAGTTCCCAAGGTTTTTTCAGCATTGGCCCGATCGTTATTGAGTGCATAGGCAATCGTGAGAAGAGACAGCCTCCGAATATTTACGACTGTACGCCACATTTCGATATTGACATCGCTTATGGTATGTTCTGAATAGATCACCTGAGCATCTTTCAGTGCCTGGGAATAATTGCCGAGTTCCAAATTAGCAGCGGCACGAATCATGGAAGGCCGCGTTGGAACACCAAGCAGCCACATATTTATCCTTTTTAAATTGACTTCCAAATTGTCGATACAACTGAATACCTTATCGTATTTTTTTAGATTAAAGTAGGCTTCGCACAGATAATATATGTCCGATATTTTATCTGCTCCACTCTTGTTCGGCTTGGTGATTTCCATTTCTTCATACTGCGCCAATTCCGAGAACCGACCCTCGCTGTAAAGTGTGAAATTATTTGGGCCCATAGCATAGCACCCCATCAGTTGCAGGTATAACAGCAACAATAACATGAATTTCATTGAGTTAGGGGATACTATCATATTCATCCCTCCCCGTATTTACAACTGCCCTCTCTTCAAAAAATTCTGCCGCCGCCGTGACCTTGCTGTTGCCTACCTGCAACACCTTCACCCCTCTGGTGCTAATGCCAATATCCTTGGACACGGTTTTGACTCCGTAGACCTCGCCTCGGTTTTCCAATCGGAGATCCCCGAGCTGGACTGTGCTGGCATAGAGAATGATGTCCTCCTGGCAAAAGGGCGGGCTTACCTCCAGGTCAAATTTGTCATTGCCGGAGGGCAATTCATAGATAACCCCACCGTTGAAATAGTTATCCTTCCGAAAGGGATTGGGCAGTAATTGCACCAAATTACCGCTTGCGTCCTTATACAACAAGCGGGCATAAAAGGGCTTATTTCCCTTCAGATACACCTTGATCTTCTCACCCTGCTTATAGTCTTTCTTACCAGTCCAAACCTGTACGGTTAGGGGGCCGGCAGGGTCGTCAACCACGTTTCTCCCCGTAGTGATCTTTAGCATGGCCTTTTCATCGGGCGTTACTTCGGCCTTGATCTTCATCCGGTAACAGTCTCCTGATGATAGGTCCTTATACCAGGACTTTTCCAGTTCCTGAATGATTTTGATGGAGGAGTTGGCGTAGGCGCTTAAAACGTCCTTTTCCAGCTGAAAATCTTTGATTTGGGTTTCGCTTTTTAGATAGCTCAGGGTTTTTTCGGCGGCATTCCGTTTTGCTTCGGTCAAGGCCTGTTGTTCTGTCTGCCTTCGCGTCTTGTCGTCTCCCATACAGGCATAACCCTCGGCATCGGTTATGGTGGATTGGGCGGCGTAAAGCGGAGAGGAAATTATGATGAATAGAACTAAGATGAGTATTGTTTTCTTCACTGTGATAACCTCCATCTTAATTATGATGGGCATACCACTTTCTGTCTATACTTTGACAACATTGCTGTTTAATGTCAAGAAAAGATGCGGCAAATGATGATCATTACCAATCGTAAGCTCGTATGTTAGTAATGTTTGGTAGGCTGTGACTTTCAGGAAGGTGTTCGCACCCCCCGCTCCCCTTAAATAATCGTCTTCTGAACCCACACCTTTCGACCAGAAATGTGCAAGTGTAATCGAAGGAAAGTATAATTCACCAATTATCTCTACCACCTGTGAGTCATGAACACAAGTCAGTTCTCAAAATCAACTATTTCTGGCACAACCGCGCATGAAAATGCAGAGCCATTTTTGACGCTGCCTTTGCTCTCTGATAATTTACCCATTCATTGATTATTTATTTCTTGACGATCTCGACACGGCGGTTCTTGGCCATACCCTCTTCCGAGCGATTATCCGCAATCGGTTTCTCCTGCCCCCAGCCGAGTGCCGTCAGTCTGGTCGCGGCGATCCCCTTTTGGACAACCGCGTTCATGACCGATTTGGCCCTTTGCGTGGAGAGAACCTTGTTGTTCTGTGGGGTTCCTACGTTATCGGTGTGGCCCTCGATACTTACCTTTAGCCCTGGATGAGCTTGGAGAAGCGCTGCTATTTGTCCGATGATCGCCAGAGATTCGGGTTTGATGTCGGACTTGCCTGTGTCGAAATTGATATAAAGGGCCATGAAACCGTCTTTGCTCAATGCGCTGTACATGGCATCTGCGGTCACTTCTTGCGT